>NZ_JQKE01000078.1 GCF_000745895.1 Stenoxybacter acetivorans DSM 19021
CCGCCATAAATATTGATTTTGTATTGCCATGAAGTCATATTAATAACATCATCGCCGTCCGTGCCGTGTAAATTCAAACCCATTTCACGCATTTGCGCCATTGTGAATGTTTTGTCTTGAAAGACAAAAGTTTCGATTTCATAGCAACTGCTTTGATAGTAATTGCTGCTGAAAAAATATTGAATCCGAACGCTGTCGCCGCTTTGCTGATGGGTAACGATTAAGTCATCGCTGTCTTGATGCCAACGGGTTTCGCCGTAATTAATATCAGTGAATTGAATGGTGTCATTATCTTTTACAGTTTTACTGTCGTAGTCACAAACCGTATCCTGTCCATGCCCTTGGGCAAACAGATAGATATCGCCTCCATAACCACCCGCTAAATAATCATTACCCGACCCACCAATCAGCGTATCCGCGCCGCTGCCGCCATAAAGTCTATCGTCGCCCTCACCGCCGTCTAATAAATTATCTTTATCAACTACCCGAATGGTGTCGTTGCCCAGTCCACCGTAAATATCGGCTTTGTATTGCCATGCGTAGAGGCTGATGTCGTCATTACTGTCTGTGCCATATTCTGTGAAGCGTATGTTTTTCAAATCAGCAAAACGGAATGTTAGGTCTTGAAAAACAAAAGTTTCGATTTTATAGGAATCGTGACCTAAAAAATACTTAATACGAACGCTGTCGCCGCTTTGCAGGCTGGTAATAATTAAATCGCTGTTGTCTTGATACCAATGGGTTTCTCTGTAATTGACATCGGTGAATTGAATGGTGTCATCACCCGCAGTATTGGCGTTGTAGTCATAAATCGTGTCTTGTCCATGTCCTTTGGCAAACAGATAGGTATCGCCATAAAAACCACCCTCTAAGTAGTCATTGCCCGCGCCGCCAATTAAGGTATCTTCATCACTGCCGCCATAGAGTTCATCGTCGCCCTCGCCGCCGATTAATAAATCATTGCCGCTGTTGCCTGTTAAAATATCGTTGCCCTCGCCGCCATCCAATAAATCATCTGCATTAGCTGCTCCAATGGTGTCGTTGCCCAGCCGTAAATATTGGCTTTGTATTGCCATGAGTAGCTGAGGCTAATGCCATCATCGCCGTCTGTGCCGTATAAATTCAAGCCCATTTGTGCCAATGTAAAGGTTTGGTCTTGGAAAATAAAGGTTTCAATTTCATAGTTACTGCTTCTGAAAAAATCCTGAACCCGAACACTGTCGCCGCTTTGTTGGTTAGCAATAATTAAATCATAGCTGTCTTGATGCCAACGGGTTTCGCTGTAACTAATATCGGTGAATTGAATGGTGTCATTGCTCACAATACCGTAGCTGTAGTCATAAACCGTATCTTGCCCGTGCCCTTTGCTGAACAGATACGTATTGCTGTAATTATTCCCCTCTAAATAATCATTGCCCAATCCACCGTCAATATTGACTTTGCCCTGCCATTCGCTGAGGTTAATATTGTCATCGCCGTCTGTACCGTGTAAATTCAAACCCATCTCACGAATTTGTGCCGGTGTAAAGGTTTGGTCTTGGAAGACAAAGGTTTCGATTTCGTAGTGTTTGCTGAGGAAAAATCTTTGAATCCAAATGCTGTCGCCGCTTTGCGGATTGGTAATCATTAAATCGTAACCGTTCTTCTGCCAACGGGTTTCGCCATAATTGACATCAGTGAATTGAATGGTGTCAATACTCACAGTGCTGCTGTATTCGTAGTCATAAACCGTGTCTTGTCCGTGTCCTTTGCTGAATAAATATGTGTCGCTCCCATAACCACCCGACAAATGATCATTACCCGATCCGCCAATCAGTGTATCTGCGCCACTATTACCGGAAAGTCTGTCGTTACCTTCTCCGCCGTCCAATAAATTACCTTTAGTGGCTGCCTGAATGGTGTCGCTGCCCAATCCGCCGTAAATATGGGCATTGCCCTGCCATGTGCTGAAATTAAGGTTGTCATTGCCGTCTGTACCGTAGAAATTCAAACCCATTTCACGCATTTGCGCCAGTGTGAATGTTTGGTCTTGGAAGATAAAGGTTTCGATTTCATAGTAACCGCTTTGGTAGCGATTGTTGAAGAAATCCTGAATCCGAACGCTGTCGCCGCTTTGTTGATTGATTAGCAATAAGTCGTAGTCGTTTTGATGCCAACGGATTTCGCTGTAATTAACATCGGTAAATTGAATGGTGTCATTGTCTGCAACACCGTCACTGTAGTTACAAACCGTATCTTGTCCGTGTCCTCTGCTGAATAAATAGGTATCTGCTCCCTTACCACCATCTAAGTGGTCAGCAATACCCGCCCCGCCAATTAAAGTATCCGAACCACTGCTGCCATAGAATCTGTCGCCATAAAGTTTGTTGCTGATTAAGGTATCCGCTGTGAATGTTTGGTCTTTAAAGATAAAAGTTTCGATTTGATAATTGATGTTGCTGAAGAAGTTTTGAATACAAACAGAATCGTTGTCATTATTGCCATAAATCAGTAAGCTATTGCCATTTTTCTGAAGCCTTACTTCGTTAAAAGAAATATTCTTGAAATAGATAATATCATCGCCATTGCCATTATCACTGATAGTATTCTGTCTGTGCCCCTTGCTGAACAGATAAATATCACCCAATGCACTTCCTTCTAACCGATTATTGTAAACATTGCCTTCGATGATTTTAAAATTCTCAACCATCATATTGCCCAACAGAATATTTTGTGTTGCCAACAGGACAAAATTGGCAAAAAACATTTCTTGATAATTGGGGCTGTAGTTTCCCAAATCTCTGGCAACTTTTAATAAAATGCCTATGGTTTCCGTTTCTGAGTTTTCAGCCAAACCTTGCAGCTTGGCATTGAAGGCTTGCCAGCTGTAGCCCACGCTTTGGGTGTCCGCTTGCCATTGTTCCAGCAATAAGCTGTCGAACGCATCTGCATATTTGCCTTGTGCCAGCAAATTCGCGCTGACATAATCGGCAAAGAGGGTGAACTCTGCTTTCAATAATTGAGAAGCAACTTCACCCGGATTTCTCCACCCATGTTGATAAAAGTCCCTGCCGGTTAAATGCTCCAAAGCCACCAGCTGCCGTGCATCAATATTATCACCGCGCCCTTGCGGATCAACGCTTTCACTCCTTGTCCAGTGGTAAATCAATGCACTTAAACTTTCGGCGGTGGGAGCATTCAGATAATCGGCAACCATTCCTTTTAACACCGCATCTTTCATCATCGCCTGATGCAAATTCAATACATCGCCAAACCCACGCACATAAGGTAGCGCGGCAACATCGGCACTCACTGATTCATGCCGGTATTGACTGTCTGTTTTATTCACCGAGAACCACACATCATGGGCAGCGGTTTGTTTGCCGTCTGCCCAAGTAACGCTGCTTTGTTGTTTGTGCGCATTGCCGTGCGCATCAACAAAACTGCTGTTTTTATAATTTAATTGAATGGCAGTAATGCCGCTGTTTTGAATGGCGGTTAATTCACCCGCATCGGCATATCCGTTTTGGTTTTTGTCTTGCCACAGTTTTAATTCCTGCCAAATTGCATCTTGTTCGGTGATTTGTTTATCACCGTTGGCATCGTGTGCTTTAAGGGCTTCAAAACCATTAGCGGCTCTTGTACCATTCGGTAATAGGGTATTGTCGCCGAATAATTCGCCGCCATTGTCAATTTGATTGTTATTGTTTAAATCACGCACCAATAAGGCATCTTCCGCGCTTGCCCAACCGGTGTTTTCAGCAAAACCATTACCGTCGTGGTCGTGGTAAACATGTCCGCCTTTTGGTGTGGTTTGCACGCCATCACCGTTTAGGTCAATAATAATGGGCGATGGGTTCAATTCGGCGGGTCTTGTATTGGGACCGCCGCCATCTCCGCCGCCGTCTCTCTTTGTCAAACGAATACCCAAATCACCGTTTTTAAAATCGGAAATTTGTAATCCGTTATTCACAATCAAATCGCCGCCAGCCCAATAATAGGTTAATCCATCACCATAATAGATATTCGCAGGATCTGTTTCGGAATTGTGTTCACCGCCTGCGAGCTTGTTTTCTCTGTCATTTAAAAATACCTCACCCTTGCCGTCTTTATCCATAATGGTATCGAAATCATCGGCATAATAGGTATCATAGCCGGATTTGTCTTCCATAATATCCTCACCGCCGCTGACGCGATAAATATCATCGCCGCCATTGAAATCGGCTAAATAATCATTGCCGCTGCCGCCGCCGTAACCGTGCTTGGTAGTGTTGTCTATATCCAGCGTATCGCCCTTTTCCAGCAATAAATGGTTTTTATAGAAAGTAATGCGCCCTTCATCCAACAGCCACGGATTGGCTTCCACCAGCTGTTTCACCGTCATTTGATTGTCATGAGCAATGGTGTATAAAGTATCACCCGATTTCACCTCATAATAATCGCGCCCATCACCAAAATTAATCTTATCGCCGCTGTTTAATAAAACATTGGAAATCACAAAGGATTCAGAAGCAATTTTATCCAGATTATTGCGGATAACCAGACTGGTATTGCCGTCAACAATCGCATAGGTTTTGCCGTCTTCGGTGATATAGTGAATGGCTTCGGCATCAATAATATCCTGATAGGCTTTTTTTAAGGCTTCTTCGCTGTTCATTTTCACAGCAGCATTATCATTTTGCACATCAATGGTTTCACCTGTTTGAGGATTAACCAGATATTGACGGTTGTTTTCATCAATATTGCTGCCATCAACGCCGCCATCACCTTGATATTTGGTAATACTTAAATTATCGTCAGAACCCCATGCTTTATCCGCCCACTCAGAAATCGCATTATAAACTTTATACACCGCATCAGAAGCGGCATCTTTCCATTCTTGAGGGATAACGTATTCCCAGACAAAATCCATAGCAAGACCGACAGCAACACCAACGGCAATAGCAAAAATACCAGGTGAAGCAGCAATACCTACAGAAGCAGCTGCAAAAGACACAACAGCAGTTCCTGCAACTCCAAACCCAACTCCCAATAAATTGGTGATAACATCTTTAGTTTGTTGCTCTGCGGTTTTATCATCGCCGGTTAAATCATCACTTAAGCCAGTAGCCATACCCATTAGTACACCAAAAATTTTACCCAAATTACCCGGTATGGCTTTACTGAAATTCTCTAAAGAATTCAACAATAATTTGCTGCTTAATACACTTTTTAAGGAGTGCAATTGTTTCAGGCTGCCCAATAAATTATCTAAAGATTGGGACAGTGTTTTACCTGAATCTTGAATAACATTTTTAAAATGTTGATCAAAACTCAACCGCCCCGGTTTTGATGACACTGCATCCAAGGCTTGTTTGACCGCAATATCCAAACCATTGATGAATGCACCAATGGCAGTACTGGTTTCTTTAAAAATCGGATGAACACGATTTTCTAATAGAGCTTTTTCCTCTGGTGTGAGTGTTTCCTTTTTACGTAATTCATCTAATTCACCTGTCCATGCCAGATAGTGTGCTTGAATATCCAAAGAAATTTGTTCAAAAACGGTTGCCATGTGATTACTCCTATCAATACATCAGTTAATTTAAAAATTAAAAATCAAACTCGTTGAACTTCACCAAAAAAATCATTATAAATAAATGTTCCTGAAACACCATAGGAAAGCATAAAAATACTACACCACCACATAAAATACCTTCCTATAAATCTAAAAAATAAATACCAATCAAAATTATTTGCACAAGAAATTATTTTTATCCCCACAGTGCAAGATACCCCAAAAGGTACTGGGAATTGAAATAATACCCAATACATTAGCCAAACCAAACCAATACCCACTAAAAAACGAAATCCAAGTATGCCTCTACTTAAAGTAAACCAAAGATTTTTTCCACCATTTTGAATATGAATACAATAATCATACCATGTAAATAGAACAATCCCTCGTCCCTTAAAAACCATATAAATAGTGGTTAAAACCAATAAGCATCGATATAAGGCTGGCTCTATATTGTCATAAATCTCAAATCCATGATATCCAGTATATAAATATTTTAATGTGTATTCAAAAATAAATGAAATATATTTTTCTAACTTCAAAAAATATATAATATAAGTAATTACCAACACCCATATAAAACCATAAACACACATTAAGAATAATCGCCACATAAGACGATTGCCCATAACGGTAGGATTAACATCAACCACTTTCCCATGAAAAAATGGTTTTTTATGTTTCACCCGCCACAATACTTCACGCCGATACCATACATATAAAATCATTGCAAACAGAAACGGAAACCAATTTAAATTACTAATATAAATTACCAGAGCAATAAGTAACAATAAAAAATCATGGTTTCTCTTTAAAAAAGACAGCATTATATTAATTTCCTTTACGCAAATAAATTTTAATATATTCATCTATTATTGAATATTTTGCCCAGATTGCCCAGTATGGCTTTGCCAAATCCTTCCATGGCATTCACCAAAGTTTTACTGGTAAGCACATTTTTAAGTGCTGTTAATCGCGTCATACAATCCAGTAAATTGTCTATGGAGTGCGATAATTGCTTGCCTGATTGGGTAATCGTGTTTTTAAAATTCTGATCAAAATGAAAAGAGCCTGATTGCCCTTTTACACTATTCAGTGCTTGATTAACTGAAATCTCCACCCCTGATACAAAAGCACCAATCGCCACACTGGCTTCTTTAAAAATTGGATGTACACGATTCTCTAATAGCTCCCTTTCTTCAGGAGTTAGCGTTTCTTTTTTACGCAGTTCATCCAACTCACCTGTCCATGCCATCAAATGTACGTTAACATCAGTACGAATTTGTTCCAAAATAGTTGCCATGTTTAACTCCCGTTAGTGTACTCAAATTTGATTTAAAATTTTAAAAATCAAGCTCTATCAACTAAGTCAGAAAAATCTTTATAAATAAATGTTGAAAAAAAACCATAACAAATAAATAAAAGAACTGACCACCAAAAAAAATATCGTATCATAAATCTAAAAAAGAAATACCTATTAGAAATATTAATACAAGTAATTAGTTTTAATTCTGTGGGACATGATACTGCAAATACTGGTGTTTGAAATAGTGTCCAATATCCACAAAACCAAACTAAACAAACTCCTAATAAAAAACGAAGCCATATAATACCTCTAGTCAGGGAAAGCCAAAGATTTTTTCCTCCTTTTTGAATATGAATACAATAATCATACCATGGAAATAATATAATTCCTCTTCCATAATAAGTTGCATAGATTGTTACCAAAACCAATAGATATCGGTGTAATAAAAATTTCTTATTTAAATAAACTTCTGTACCGGAAAATCCTGTATATAGATATTTAAGTGTATATTCAAATATAAATGAAATATATGCTGACAAATTCAGAAAATTTAAAATAAAGGCAACCAATAATACCCACACAAAACCACGTATAATAAATAAAAATAATTGCCAAATTACACGATTAACCATAACAGAAGCACTAGCATCAACTATTTTTCCATGAAAAAATGGTTTTTTATGTTCCACCCGCCATAATACTTCACGCCGATACCATATATATAAAATCATTGCAAAAAATAACGGAAACCAATTCAAATTAAAAATATATATTGTAAAAGCAATGAGTAACAATAAAAAATCATGGTTTTTCTTTAAAAAAGACAGCATTATATTAATTTCCTTTATGTAAATAAGTTTTAATATATTTACCTATTATTAAATATTTTGCCCAGATTGCCCGGTATGGCTTTGCCAAACCCTTCCATGGCATTCACCAAAGTTTTACTGGTAAGCACATTTTTAAGTGCTGTTAATCGCGTCATACAATCCAGTAAATTGTCTGTGGATTGCGACAATTGCTTGCCTGATTGGGTAATTGTGTTTTTAAAATTCTGATCAAAATGAAAAGAACCTGACTGCCCTTTTACACTACTCAGTGCTTGATTAACTGAAATCTCTATCCCCGATATAAAAGCACCAATTGCCACATTGGCTTCTTTCAAAATTGGGTGAACACGATTCTCCAATAATGAACGCTCCTCAGGGGTAAGCGTTTCTTGGTTCATCAGTTTTTTTAATTCGCCGTTCCATGCCATAACATGCACATCAAAGTCTTTGCGAATTTGTTCCAAAATGGTTGCCATAATAAAAATCCTTTCAATTTGTTAAATTAAAACTATAAAGATAAAGCTCGTTCTGTAGTGCCAAATCCATCTTTATATATGCTCCCATAAAAAAGAGCACCTAATAAAAATAAAAAAACTGTCCACCAAAAAAAATACCTAAACATAAATCTAAAAAAATAATACCCCTCCTCAATGCTAATACAGGTTATTAATTTTGTTCCGGTTGAACAAGAAAGTGCAAATATTGGCATTTGAAATATTGCCCAATACCCCATTAGCCAAATAGCACCAATTGCCAATAAAAGACGAAACCCAACAAAGCCTCTGCTTATCGTATATAAAAGATTTTTTCCGCCTTTTTGAATATGAATACAATAGTCATACCATGGGAGCAATATAATTTCTCTGCCATAGTAAACCGCATAGATTGTTATTAAAACCAATAGATATCGGTGTAATAAAAATTTTTTATTTAAGTAAACTTCTGTACCGGAAAACCCTGTGTATAAGTATTTAAATGTATATTCAAATATAAATGAAACATATACTGCTAAATTCAGGAAATGTAGAATAAAGGCAACTAACAATACCCATACAAAACCATAAATAAAAAATAAAAATAGCCTCATCGCAACACGATTACCCATAACCTTAGCATTAGCATCAGCAACTTTCCCATGAAAAAATGGTTTTTTATGCTTTACCCGCCACAATACCTCGCGCCGATACCATACATATAAAATCATTGCAAACAGAAATGGAAACCAGCTGAGCTTTTGCGTATAAATCAAGAAAGCCAGTAGTAACAATAAAAAATCATGGTTTCTCTTTAAAAAAGACAGCATTGTATTAATTCCCTTTGTAGCAGTTGGTTTGATAGCCGATTCTCCATGCTTCAATACCTTTTTTAAAATCATCAAATGCTTTATCAATAATATCATCACGGATCATATAATCAAGCATATTACTCATTTTTCATCCCCTTTTAGAGAGTTAAGTTGTTTACAGCGAATATTACGAACAAAAAAAGTAATAAATTCATCAAAAGCTACAGAAATCCCAAACCACCAGGTAAAGTAAGCAAAATACATGGTAATAGGCATACTAATAGTATTTAAACATGAAATACTGGCTTTCATATGAGTACAATTACCATCTCCGGGAAATATAGATATTACCCATACAAACATTACTACCCAAAAACCCATAAATAAAAGACGGAAATAACTGCCTCTGTTTTCTTCTCCGCCATATTCGTAATCCAATTTTTCTCTACATTGATTTTTGATTGCCCAAGCATGAAAATAAAAGTGGCGAAACTGCCATAATGCTAAAATGGTCATAATGGTCATACTGGCTTGGTATAAATTACCATTGGGTGAAAATCCCGATAAAGAAAACCCATTCTCTGCTGTTTTTAATGCCCCGCTTGCACCAACATAAATATAGGATAAGAACCATTTAAAAATCATTTCCAGCGTAGTATAGATATAAAAAATAACTATTCTTATCGCAGAAATATGAATTAAAATATCAAAAACAATATAATGCAGCATAAGAGCGATAAAAATATTACGCAAAAACATTTTTGCTACTGACAATCCCAAACTTTGAACATTTTTACCTTTTTTATAGCGATGTACTAATTCTATGTGCATGGCATTCCAAACCAGCCAGCAACAAAATAAAAAATATGCCAATTGCGGCTTTATAAATGCCAAAGCAATAATCGCTGTCAATGAACCAAAAATCCATTTTAGATTAAACTTTGGTTCAATAATATAAATATCTG
>NZ_JQKE01000079.1 GCF_000745895.1 Stenoxybacter acetivorans DSM 19021
TGCGCCTGCGCTTTGAGCTTGTCTTGAATGGCTTTTTCTACTTTTGCCAAACGCTTCATGCCGTAACGAACTTGCTTGAAGCGGCGGTTAGTGCTGTTTTTAGGCATGAATACCTGTAACCGCGCTTCTTTCAAGACTTTATAGATGGTGGGTCTGCTGACGCAATAGGTAGCCGCCAAATCAGAAACGCGGATATTTTCTTCTGTATAAAGCCGCCAAATTTCTTGACGCTGATAGGGCAGTAAACGGGTTCTTTTATGAATGTTCATTGCAGTATTTTCCTATAAATACTGTAAACAACGCTGGGATTTCTTACAACGGCTTTTTTATCATGGAACAATCATTATGCAATTATTCTTATGCGAAAAACCCTCGCAAGCCCGCGACATTGCCAAAGTATTGGGCGCGGGCGGCGGCAACGAAGGTTATCTGATTAAAAAAGATAAAGAAAGCATTGCCGATATTGCCGTTACTTGGGCATTTGGTCATATACTGGAACAAGCCGACCCCGCCGCCTACGGCGAACAGTATCAAAAATGGCAGTTCAACACCCTGCCAATTATTCCGAGCAATTGGCTGCTGAACATCAAACCCGAAGCCAAGAAGCAATTCGGCATTATCCAAAAACTGTTAAAACAAGCCGATGAAGTGGTTATTGCCACCGATGCCGACAGAGAGGGAGAAGTTATCGGGCGTGAGATTTTGGATTACTGCGGCTATCGCGGCAAAGTATCGCGGTTTTGGACATCGGGTTTAGACCCCGATTCTGTCAAAAAAGCCTTGGCCGCCCTAAAAACCGGTTCACAAACCGAAAAGCTCTATCAAGCAGGTTTAGCCCGCAGCCGTGCCGATTGGTTAGTCGGCATGAATTTATCCCGCGCTTACACCCTGTCTTATGCAGCGGGTTTCGGCAAAGAACACCTGATCAGCATCGGACGCATACAAACCCCGACACTCAACCTTGTGGTGCAGCGGGATAAAACGATTGACCATTTTGTGCCGTATCCATATTACAGCCTTGCCGTCATGTTTCAGACAACGGCAGCACACCCATTTAAAGCCATCTGGCAAATCCCCGAAGCGTTAAAAAATACCGACGGTTTTTGTATTGATAAGACTTTGGTTGGTGATTTGGCAAATCGCATACACGGCAATTCATACACCATTACCCGCGCCGACACCGAGTTAAAAACCACCCCCGCACCTTTGCCCTACAGCCTTTCGGCTTTGCAAAAAGACGCGAGCAAACGGTTGGGCATTTCAGTGAGTGAAGTATTGGAAGTTGCCCAAGCCTTATACGAAAAACACAAATTAACCAGCTACCCGCGCACCCCATGCCAATATTTACCGCAATCGCAGCAAGCCGATGTTCCGCAAATCTTATCCGCCCTGCAAAGCCTTGAACCCACGCTTTCAGGCAGCCTGAACCAAGCCAACCCGCAGCGAAATTCACGGGTATGGAATGACGCACAAGTGAACAAGCATTCACACCACGCCATTATTCCAACCACAGTATCGCACTATGATTTAAACCAATTAACGCCCACGGAGCGCAGCGTGTACGCGTTAATCCGTGATCGCTACATTGCCCAGTTCCTGCCCGATTACCAATACGAAGCCACCGTCATTGAGATTACTGCTGAACAACAAGTATTCAAAGCCGCAGGACAAGTACCGATACAACAAGGTTGGAAAGCTTTTTTAACACACAGCGAAGAGAACGATAACCAAGAAAACGATGACAAAGAGAACGGAAACGCCGCCAAAGACAACAGCAAAACCCCGCTGCCGAAGCTGAATCAAGGCGACACCGTTCAGGCAATTGAAGCAAAACCCGCAAGTAAACAAACCACCCCGCCGCCACGCTTTACCGAAGCCAGCCTGCTGGAAGAAATGCGTACCTTATCCGACTTTTTAAAAGGCGTGAACGATGAAGCCGTAAAAAAAGTGTTGAAAAATACAGAGGGGCTGGGAACGGAAGCCACCCGAGCGGCGATTATTGAAATCCTGCTCAAACGCGGTTTTATTGACAAACAACAAGGAAAGCTCAAAGCCACCGACAAAGGAAAACATTTAATCGCCGCCATACCGCCCGACATCACAGATCCCGTAACCACCGCAAAATGGGAAGAGGCACTGGCAAAAATTGAAGCCGGTGAAACTTCATCTGCTGCGTTTTTACAGGCTCAAGCCGAGCATCTGCACACATTGATTGAACAAGCCCGCATCGATTACAGTAAACGTCCGAAAAGTACCGGCAAGAATACCGCTGATCCGGCACAAATCGGGCAAAGCTGCCCTGCCTGTAAAAAGGGTAAACTGCAACAGCGGCACTTAAAAGACAAGCCTGAGAAACGCTTTTTGGGTTGTTCGCAATATCCGAAGTGCAAGCATATACAGTGGCTGCAATAAGTGTACAGCATCAAACAACAACAGAAAGGAAGCACCATGACTACCCAAGCAAATCACGGCGATTGGATTTCAGACGAAAGCTGGGACAATATTTTAACCGAGACTGAGCAAGCGGTATTTTTTAATCTGACCGAAGAGCAGCAAGATGCTTATCTGGCAGCCGCCGAATCCGAAGAAGCCATGCAAGCCTATATTCACGACGAAAGCCAACCCGCCGAAGCCCGCGCCTTATACGGCGACGGTAAATGGGGCGAGCCTGCCAAGCAAGAACCGTCAACCGAGTAAAACAACACCATGCCGGCTGTAACAGCCGGCATTTTTTATTGTGTATCAGGCTGCCTGAAACGAAGTTTCTGTGCCGCTAAAACCGTATTCTCACCAATACGGTTTTTTTGATTTTAAACACCCAAACCCGAGCACCTCCCCCCAACCTGCCCGCACGGCAGGTTTTTTATTGTCGAAAGGAAACATCATGCGCCAATCCAACCCCGATGACACCAAAAAAACCAACAGCAAACAAGCCTATGCCGAAGCGATTGCAACAGAGCTAATCGAACGAATCGAAAAAGGCACAGCACCGTGGCAGAAACCGTGGCACCCTTCAAAAGGCAATGATTTGCCGCATAACCACAAAACCGGTGAAACCTACAACGGCGGCAACCTCTTAAAACTGATGATGGAAGACCATGAAGACCCGCGCTGGCTCACCTTTATTCAAGCCAACCAGCTGGGTTTAAAAATCAAAAAAGGCGAAAAAGGAACCCGTTGTTTTCGGGTGAATTATGAAAGCGAGCGGGTGAAGCGTGATGAAAACGGCAAACCCGTTAAAGACGAAAACGGCAAAACGATTAAAGAAATCATCAATCCGCCGCAACCTCGAGTTACCACGTTTACTGTATTCAACGGTGAACAAATAGAAAATATGCCCGAATTGAAGCGTAAACCATTGCCCGAACCGACTTGGGAGAATCAACAAGCTGCCGAAGAAATATTGAAAGCCTCTGGTGCAAACATCACCCACCGCGCAACTGATCGCGCCTATTATAGCCCGACAAGCGACCGCATTACCCTGCCCGAAAAACATCAATTCAAAGGTGCGGGTGAATACTACAGCACCGCCCTGCATGAACTCGGGCATTGGACGGGACATTCAAGCCGCTTAAACCGTGATTTATCGGGTGGTTTCGGCAGTGAAAAATACGCCAAAGAAGAGCTGCGAGCCGAAATCAGCAGCATGATGTTAAACCGTCAATTGGGCTTGCCGCATGACCCTAATCGGCATGCTGTTTATGTGGAAGGCTGGGTAAAGGTTTTAACAGACAAGCCCGAGGAAATCCTCGCTGCCGCTCAAGATGCGCAGAAGATACAGGATTTTGTGCTGAGCTTTCGCCAACAACAAAGTGTTGAGGCAAAACAAACGGAACTTGAGATGAAACCCGAAACCGCGCAAACACAGACACCAACGCCAGCGCAAACGCTTGAAGTCAAACCGTCTGAAACGTTAAAGTATATCGCTCAAGTGATGGACCGTAATCGTCATCGCTTTAATGGCATTGAAGACGCGCTTGAAAATTTAAGGTATATCGCTGATTACGATTATGGTGAAAAAGCCGGTGAGTTGAGTATCAAGAACCATACCACTTTGGAAAATTATCATCAAGCCAGCTTCCAAGCCTTGCCGGAATTGCCGTTTGCGCAGAAATACGCAGCTCATTTGGAGTATTTTACGGAAACCATGAAGCTGATGGACGGCAGCCATTTTAACCCGCAGGGGCAAAGCCATCAGTTTGACTTAAATCAATTACCCCAAAAAACGCAATCCGCCATTGCCGAGATTCAAACCGCCCTGTCCGGGCAACGCCTGCAACAAGTTCAAGAAACATATTTGAGCCAACATTCCCAGCTGCCCGCCGCCGAGCGTTTAGGCCGCGCCGAGCGCGAGTACGCAATGGAAAAAAGCGTTGCGCAACTGCCGCCTGATCAAAAAATCCAAGCCCAAACCTTGTTTTACGAAACCGAAGTGCTTAACGCCAAACTGCGGCACGACAATCCCACTGCTGCACCCGAACAAGCGGAAATGGATTTTGAACGGTAAAGGAGAAAATGGTGATTATTCAATACGAAGACCGTCAGTTACGCAGGTTGCCTGAAAACGAAGCGCATTGGCTGGTGATGGGCAGAATTCCGATATTGGAAGCTGTCGCTCTTATCAATCAAGCAAAGTTAGAACAAGAAATTGATGCCGCAATTACTCAAAACTTAGCTTGGTATAGCTGGCATTGTAACCAAAATTGTGCGGAAATCGTCAAGCAAGAGCGTGGTGCAGGTGTGCGTATTTGGCGAATTGATGACAATATTTCACATGGTATTGTGAAGTATTGGAACAGAATGGAAGTGGCTACCCATGCTTATCTGGCAATGGATAAGCCTTACAACATGCAAGCATTCTATGATTTAGCGAAAGAGCTGGACAGACAGGTGCCTGATTATGATTTTCGCTGGGAAGGTGGATATCCCAGCGAACTCAATGATGTAAAAAAGCAATTTCTTAGAGAATGGGTAAAAAAAGCAGTAAAAGCCGTTATCAATAATGAACAAGGGGAAAAATCATGAATCCAAAAATATGGCTGCTGATGGGTAGAATGCCTGTTGTTGAAGCGATTTACGCCGCAGATAAACACGATTTAACAGCTATTATTTATCAAACACTTAGACAAGATTTACTTTGGCGCAGTTACCCCATCAATCACACGCAAACAGAGGAAATACAAAAAAAACCCGGCGTGCTTCTTTGGAGATTTAAGCAACTGCCTAAAAATATTCAGCAATTATGGCTAAAATTTGCCAATTCCCATTTAATCAGTTGGGAAGAATATGAAACTACATTTTACGATTTAGCATATGAACTTAATCAGCAAATACCAAATGAACAATTTGATTTCAATGAGTTAAATTCGTGGGATTACAGCGAGCAATGCGAACAGGTGGTTCGGCAATGGGCTGACAAAATAAGCAAAAAATTCATCATCCAAGATACTGATGTAATTGCTTTTCAGCTTCAATGATTGTTCCTGTAGCTAAATTAGGCAGTTGATGTAAAAAATCTTCGTTGATTGGGAAAAGTAAAGCAGTATTCAAATATTTTTGATTTGGCACTTGTTTGCTTCCTTCCGGCAAAGAGTAAGAAGCAACCCAATAATCAACAGGTTTTTCACCATTAATCCATAAATCATCAAATTTTTCGGCTACGGTATTAAACCAACAACGAACCCACTGAAATCTGCCATGCCGCAAATTGCGCTCAGTTTTTTTTTGAGGTGGGAAATCAGCCAATGTACACAAAATGTAAGGTATTTCATGTTCTTGCAAATCAATATATTCCCATATCCTTAATTTTTCAGATCTTTTTAATAAATCACCAAACTCATAAGGGGACATATTTTTGATCAATTGGCGCATAAAAGTGTAATGCTTTTGCCAATTGATCAGAAATTGTCTTTTTAATTCATGTGCATGTGTTAAATCAGATTTACTTGGCTGTAAACCAAGATACGGGCGTTTATCCATTACTTTCGATGGACACATACCACTGTTTTTTTTATGGGCAAAATGCTCCTGTGTTCGCAAAGTATTTCCTGCTCTGAGAAACATCAACTGTTTACAAAAACGACAACGCGCTAAAGGGCGTAAATTGGCATTATTGCCAAATTCGTCACGATATTTTTTTGTATCAATAATTTCGTCTTTATACGGGTGTAACGCAATCTGCATAGCCATTCTCTTAATTTCAAACTATTCACTTAATTGTACGTGATTTCAAGCACTTTTTAGCAAAGGAGCAGTCCATGAACGTCTTAAAGGTTTACGGCATTGACGGCGAGATGATGAAAAAATTGAAAATTATTGCCAAACAAAAAGGCTGTAATGGCGTTTCGAGTTTAGCCAAATGGTTACTAAATCAAGCGTGTTTGGAACAAAACAGTTTACAAGCCATAGCACACGGAACTGATGATGAAGCAGGCAAATACCGCCTTGAACTCAAATTATTTCCTGATGATTATCAATATCTGCAAGCCGTAGCCGCACAACAGCACATGAGTGCCAATGCCGTTGCCGTTCAGTTGTTGCGTTACCACATCACCAAACACCCTGAGCTTTCCGACAAGGAAGAAGAAGCCTTATATCAGTCTAATTATCAGTTGCTGCGTATCGGTCGCAACCTCAATCAAATCGCCCGCCAGCTGAACAGCTTTGAAGCCGGCAACATCACCGCCAATGAAATCCGCCAATTGTCCGCCATTATTGACAAGCACACCGAACAAGTCAGTGAAGTGCTGCACAAACACAAGAGACGTTATGAATGAGTATTCATGATTACGTTGATAACTGGATTATGTTTAAAACCCGAACCGTCAGAGCCAAAAGCTCCGGCGGTTTTTCTTTGGGCAACCGAAACAGTTCATCAAAAACCCCGCTAAAAAAAGGAACGGGTTTAGCCAATCTTCGCGCTGCTGCACTGAAGCAGCCTGAAGTGATGGTCAAAATCCCGCGCCGCAAAAGCGGCAATAGTACAGGCTTAAAGGGGGTGCGCAGTCATTTGGAATACATCAGCCGCAACGGTAAAGTGGAAGTGGAAACCAAAGACGGTGAAAAGCTCAATGGCAAAAAAGAAGTACAAAGCATTGCCGAAACATGGCAAAAGCACGGTATTCCCGAGGACAGCCGCCGCCGTGAGGCTTTGAATATTGTGTTGTCCATGCCGCCGGGCACGCCGCCGCAAGCAGTGAAAGACGCAGCCCGTGAATTTGCCAAAGAACAGTTCCCAAACAACGATTACGCCTTTGCTTTACATACCGATGCCGACGATCCCAATGAACCTGCCCACCCGCATGTGCATTTATGCGTGGTACTGCGCAATGAATTTGGACGTTATCTCAATCCGCGGAAAAACGACTTGTTTGAATGGCGAATGCGTTTCGCCGAAAAAATGCGTGAACAAGGGGTGGAATGCGCCGCCACTCGCCGCCAACATCGGGGAGTCAGCCGCAAAGGTGAAAACAGCGTGCTACGGGTGATGCGTCAGGATGCTGAACGTGCAGAAAATTTCGAACGGCAACAAAAGCGGCAGCCGAATGTCTATAAACAGGCAGCTACCGAAATCGGCAAAGCACTGGCAAACCAAGAACGCCCGAAACACCCGTATTTAAAAAAGGTTTTAGAGACACGCGGATTTATCGTCGGTGAGTACGGTTTGATTGCCAAAGAACTGTACAAACAAGGCTATAAAACCGAAGCCCGCGAAATCAGCAAGCTGGCAAGAAGCGTGGCGGCGGCGGATTACGACACCCGTGCGCAGCAAGAATACGACAACATCAACAACGCCGTATCCCATGCCCAACAAGCCAAAGCTAAGGAAGTTTTCAGGCAGCCTGAGCCAATGAAAACACCACAGCCGCCTGTTGAGCAGGATGCGGATTTTGAACGATAACATTCAACGCCAGCCCCGTGCCATGCCGTTCAATCGGTTTGGTGCGGGGCTTTTTTTTGTTTGTTACACATCAATCAAAATTGCTTCATAATTTTGTCCGCCGTGGAATACACCTAAAATCATGATGAGTGGTGTATCCACTGCAAATGCAATCACTGTTCTTTTTTTGTAATGGCTAATCCGTAAACCTTTACGAATATCATCTCGCATGATGCCGCGATATGGCAAGTCAGCCAAGCCCTCACAATACGCCACGACTTCTTCTGTATATTGTGCAGCAATATCAGCAGAAGCCTCTCGTTCCAAATAACGATATAAATTCAGCAGCTGCTCTTCTGCTTTAGGCGAAAAAATTACTTGATAATTCATTTTAATTGATTACGCTCTTCAGATAATCTGGCTCGCACCGCTGCTGCTGTTAGTCCTCGTTCAGGATTTACTTTCAGCTCATCGTAAGCCGCACCCACTTCACGCTGCAACCAATCTTCCATAACCCTGTCTCTTGCCAGCAATACCCGCAAACCATCACGAATAACTTCACTTTCAGAAGCATATTCTCCTGATTGAACTTTCGTTTTAATCGCCGCTGCCATGTCTACGGGCAAGGTAATGCTCATCTGTTGCGTTGTTCTCATCGCATTACTCCCTTTGTTAATAATATTATTTAATCCTACTCTGCTTCCGATAAGCTGACAATACTCTGCTTCCGATAAGCTGACAAGTACATACCAATCTGAAGAACTCAAGCACAGCCGCACAGCGGCGTTTCCTCGTCAGAGGAATAAAACGGGGTCGTTTTGTCGGCGACTGCCTATCCTGCATTGTAGTTTTTGCTTTCGCTTTTTGGATTTTTCAGGAAGAAGCGTAACAATTGATAATAAAAGAACTATTACGTACTATTGTGTACTAATTTAAGATATTACGAAACATAGTGTAATAAAATTTGATAAATTAAGAACTATATTCATCTAAAATATTATACAATATAATCTATTGCGTATTATCACGTACTTTTACGCACAGGAGAGAATATGAACAAGGATTTAGAAGATTTTTTGCGTGAACAAGCACCTGAAAAGAGCCAAAAACGGTCAGTATTAGAACCCTATTGTGCAGATATTTTAGAACTAAAAAAACGAGGGTATTCCGAAAGTGTGATACTTCAATATTTGGCAGAAAAGAAAAATGTTAGTGTTACCAGACCAACACTTAACCGATTTATTCGCAATACCCAGAAGCATCTAATAGAGAGCCACACGACAACGAACCGTGCATCACAAGCAAAACCAACAACGTTTACGCCCATATCACAAACAAAAACTAAACAAGAAACCACAAAGGAAATTACCTTTTCAGTTGAAAAAACAAAACACTCATCACCACCTTCTTGGGCAGCAGGTATTAACCCTGAAGATGTTTTTTAATTGAATGAATAAACGGCATCTTCAGAAAAAAGATGCCGTTTAAATCGCTTTTAAATGCCGTTTACGGTAGTGTTCAAAAATCTGTGTCAATCCCCTAAACTATTCCAAATAGGAGACAACACATGAACAACCCCATATTCGACTTTAAAACAGGGTAGTGTTCAAAAATCTGTGTCAATCCCCTAAACTATTCCAAATAGGAGACAACACATGAACAACCCCATATTCGACTTTAAAACAGCACTTAAACAGCTTCAATCAGGTCAAGCACTGACAGGAAAAGACGGCATACTCACCCCGCTTATCAAACAACTGACCGAAGCTGCTCTTGATGCCGAAATCGAACATTATCTCGAACAGAACCCACAAGAGCCCAACCGCCGCAACGGTTACACCAAAAAGACGGTCAAGGCAAATTCCGGCAGCTTTGAATTGGAAACACCGCGAGACCGAAAC
>NZ_JQKE01000080.1 GCF_000745895.1 Stenoxybacter acetivorans DSM 19021
TTGTCTTGAATGGCTTTTTCTACTTTTGCCAAACGCTTCATGCCGTAACGAACTTGTTTGAAGCGGCGGTTAGTGCTGTTTTTAGGCACGAATACCTGTAACCGCGCTTCTTTCAAGACTTTATAGATGGTGGGTCTGCTGACGCAATAGGTAGCCGCCAAATCAGAAACGCGGACATTTTCTTCTGTATAAAGCCGCCAAATTTCTTGACGCTGATAGGGCAGTAAACGGGTTCTTTTATGAATGTTCATTGCAGTATTTTCCTATAAATACTGTAAACAACGCTGGGATTTCTTACAATTTAACGTTTCCATGCCGGTTCTGCATCTGCTTTAATCGCATATTTATCAATGGCTTCCTGAACCGTGGCTTTTTCAACCACGCCTTGTTTTGCCAAGGCATTCAGTGCGGCAACGGCAACGTGGTAGCGATTGATTTCAAAAAAATCACGCAAATTGTCGCGGGAATCACTGCGCCCGAAGCCGTCTGTACCCAATACCGTGTAGTCAGCAGGCACAAATGCACGAATGCGGTCAGCAAAATGACGGATATAGTCGGTGGACGCAATCACCGGACCTTTTTTATCTTGCAGCAATTCGGTTACATAAGCGCATTTCTGCGTGTCGGTGGGGTGCAGACGGTTGTAGCGTTCGGTTTCGATGCCGTTTCGGTAAAGCTGATTGAACGAAGTAACGCTCCAAATATCGGCATCTACATCAAAATCTTGTTTCAGCAAATCAGCGGCGGCAATCACTTCGTTCAAAATAACACCGCTGCCCAGCAGTTGCACTTTACGTGTACCGTTTTCACCGGATTTAAGCAGATACATGCCTTTGAGAATTTGCTCTTTAACACCCGCTTGCTGCGGCAAAGCAGGGTGTTTGTAGTTTTCGTTCATCACGGTGAGGTAGTAGAACACGTCTTCATGTTCAACATACATGCGGCGCAAACCGTCTTGAATAATCACAGCCAATTCATAGGCATAGGCAGGGTCGTAACTGATGCAGTTGGGTATTAAATCGGCTTGTATGTGGCTGTGTCCGTCTTGATGCTGCAAACCTTCGCCGTTGAGCGTGGTGCGCCCGGCAGTGCCGCCCAGCAAGAAACCGCGCGCGCGCTGATCGCCTGCCGCCCATGCCAAATCACCAACACGCTGAAAGCCAAACATAGAGTAGTAAATATAAAAAGGAATCAGAGCATAATGACTATTGGAATAACTGGTTGCCGCCGCAATCCATGAACTCATTGCGCCCGGTTCGTTAATGCCTTCTTGGAAAATCTGCCCGTCTTTTGATTCTTTGTAAAACATCAGTTGGTCATGGTCTTGCGGGGTATATACCTGTCCTTTGGGATTCCAAATGGCGTATTGGCGGAATAAGCCTTCCATGCCGAATGTGCGGCTCTCATCAGGCACAATCGGCACAATGCGTTTTCCCAATTCTTTGTTTTTCAGCAATGTACTTAAAATACGCACAAATGCCATGGTGGTAGAAAATTCACGGTCTCCGCTGTCTGCCAATTGCGCTTCAAATTCGCTCAGATCGGGAATCGGCAATTTTTCTTGGCTGGGTATTCGCGCCGGCAAAAAGCCGCCCAATTGGGCACGGCGTGTTTTCAGATACTGCATTTCCTCGCTGTTTTCGGCGGGGCGGAAGAAAGGCAAATTGTGTTCCATTTCTTCATCACTCACCGGAATACCAAAACGGTCGCGGAATTTTTTCAGTGAAACCATATCCATTTTTTTGGCTTGGTGCGCGGTGTTTTGACCTTCTCCCGATGCACCCATGCCATAGCCTTTAATGGTTTTCGCCAAAATCACGGTTGGGCGGCCATTGGCGTTGTTTACTGCCTCATGGTAGGCGGCATACACTTTGTGCGGATCGTGCCCGCCGCGATTGAGAAACCACACCTCTTCATCGGACATATTCGCCACCATGGCTTTTAATTCGGGCGTATTGAAAAAATGTTCGCGCACATACGCGCCGTCTTTGGATTTGAAGGTTTGGTAATCACCGTCCACGCATTCTTCCATGCGGCGTTTTAAGGCATTGTTGTGATCTTGTGCCAGCAAAGCGTCCCAGCGGCTGCCCCAAATGACTTTTAATACATTCCAGCCCGAGCCGCGGAAATCACCTTCCAGTTCTTGAATGATTTTACCGTTGCCGCGCACAGGTCCGTCTAACCGCTGCAAATTACAATTCACCACAAAAATCAGGTTATCCAAGCCATCGCGTGCCGCCAGTGAAATCGCACCGAGGCTTTCCGGTTCGTCCATTTCTCCGTCGCCGCAAAATACCCACACTTTGCGTCCTTTGGTTTTTGCCAAACCGCGTGATTCCATGTACTTCAGCAAACGCGCCTGATAAATGCCCTGCAATGGCCCCAAACCCATAGACACCGTGGGGAATTGCCAAAAATCCGGCATCAGCCACGGGTGCGGGTAAGACGATAAACCTTTGCCGTCCACCTCTTGGCGGAAGTTTTCCATTTGCGATTCAGTCAACCTGCCCTCAATAAATGCACGTGCGTAAAACCCGGGTGCGCTGTGTCCTTGGAAGAAAATCAAATCGCCTTCATATTCTTCGGTTTTGCCGCGCCAAAAGTGATTGAATCCCACATCATACAAAGTGGCACACGATTGAAACGAAGCAATGTGTCCGCCCAATTCCAAATTTTTCTTACTTGCATTCAACACCAGCGCGGCGGCATTCCAGCGGATAATTGAGCGAATATGGTGTTCCAATTCATGGTTGCCGGGTGATTTTTGCTCTTTATTAACGGGGATGGTATTCAAATACGCCGTAGTGGCATCAAATGGCAGATACACGCCTTGGCGGCGGGTATGGCGCACCAAATTTTCCAATAGAAAATGCGCCCGTTCGGGGCCTTCGTTTTTTAATACAGATTCAAGTGAGTCTAACCATTCACGGGTTTCTTGCGGGTCAATATCGTTTAATTCAGCAGACATAAGGAATATCCTTTAATTCAAAAATAGCTTGGGTTTGAATACCGTTTTGATGCCGTCAATATTCAGAAAAAAGCGTGTTCAAAACAGCGAAAAGTCATGTACAAGCAGGAAAAAATTTGCGGCTTATTTTGCCGATTGTGTGTTGATTCACCCCTATGCAGGCTGCCTGAATTTCAGGCGAATGATTTTCATATTCAAGAAAGCGGGCAATCAATGGCAAATCTTACCTGCCTTAATCGTGTACGGCAATATTCATGCATTTTACACATACACTTCACCGCAAAACTTGAATTTCCGTAAAACAGACAAAAAATGAGAAAAGAAAACTGGCATTTTGGGTCGAAATACAGTATCTTTCGAGGTTTATTGATATATTGGTCAGAAGCATGCCGCAAAAAAACAAAAAAACAATGGCAGCGTTTCAAGGAGCGGTAACACTGTATGACAAAATTTGATTCAAAAAAGAATAATACCTCGCCCAAAAAAGCCACCGTGCTGATTATTGACGATCAAAGCACCAGAACCCTGCAAATAAGCCACACCACCATTCGTGTCATCAAGCCGGCACTGCTGACGCTGGGGTTAAGCACGGTTTTGCTGGGTAGCGCGTCGCTGTATTTGGGCGCACAATATTGGCAAAGCAAAAACCAAGCGGAAGAGTTGAGCCAGCAAGTGGTTGATTTGGAAAACGCAACCTCTGCCGAAGTAACTGCCAAATTAAAACAGTTGGGCAAATCTGAAAAAGTGATTGCCAACATCAAGCAGTATTTGCAGAATCGCGGCGTGAGTGTACGTACTCAAACCGCCGATTCGGCAGACAAGAAAACCATTCAGCTCGGCAAAAACGATGCAGCGGGCGGTCCGCTCGGCGTGGATTTGGATAACCCGCTGCCAGAAGTGGGGCAGCTCACCAGTGAAACCGAACAATTGATTCAGCACTTGCGCAAAGTACCGATTGGTGTTCCGCACAACGGCAGCTTGTCATCGCGTTTTGGTTTCCGCGCCAATCCGTTTACCGGAAGAGGCGGAGAAATGCACAGCGGCTTGGATTTTCGCGGTGATGTGGGCAATTTGGTTCAAGCAACCGCCGATGGCGTGGTGATTGTCGCAGAACATCAAGGCGGTTACGGCAATGTGGTAAAAATTCAGCATGGTTTCGGTTATCAAACCATTTATGCACACTTGAATAAAATCAGTGTAAAAGACGGGCAAAAAATAACAGCGGGCGATGTTATCGGACAATTGGGCAACACCGGCCGCTCTACCGGTCCGCATTTGCACTATGAGGTTCGCCGAAGCGGCGCAGCTTTGGATCCCGAATCCTTTTTGTCCTTAAACAGCAAGTTGTAACAATTTCATTGAATATTGGTTTAGTATGGGGATAGCAGATCAATATTTTGTTATTTTTTTATTTTATTTTTACCCATATCAGGAATATCAGTTATGTTTGGTTCGTCAAAAAAAAGCGGTCGTGAATCTGTAGTAGATATTGAAACACTCATCGGTGAACATTGCAGCATCGAAGGACGGGTAAACAGCCCCAATTCCATTAAAATTGAAGGCGGTGTGGTTGGTAATGTAACGGCAGAAAATACGGTGATTATCGGCAATAAAGGTTGGGTAAAAGGACCTGTCCAAGCCAAAGAAATTCGCGTGTTCGGACGCATCGAAGGTAATGTCAAAGCACAAATGCTCAATTTACAAAGCGGTGCACACATTCTCGGCAACATTGATACCCAAAGTTTGGAAGTAGAGCCGGGCGCTGTTTATCAGGGCAACATCACCATGCACGGTGATGGCAACGGTTCATTTTTAACTTTAGACGAAAAAAGCACTTTAATGCTGTCTGATGACATCAATTTAACCGGCAATAATTAATACAATCAATCAACATAAAAAGGCTGCCTGAAAGTAAATATTCTTTCAGGCAGCCTTTTGTATTGCGCTGAATCAATATTATCAACACTCATCTGCTGCATACGGATTGGCATAACCCAGTTGCTGCATCACGGAAATTTCCAAAGATTCCATGTATTGTGCATCGGCTTCATTCACGTGATCGCAGCCCATTAAATGCAGCACACCGTGTACGGTTAAGTGCGCAAAGTGTTGCATGATCGTTTTACCCTGTTCGGCAGCTTCTTTGGCAATCACAGGTGCGCACATCACCAAATCACCTTTCAGGCAGCCTGCTTCTTCAAAAATATCTGCTTTATCCAAAGCGAAGCTCAGCACATTAGTGGCGTAATCTTTGCCTCGGTAATCACGGTTAAATTCCCGCGCTTCTTCTTCATCGCACAGCAGAATGCTGATTTCTGCCCGCCGATAATCGTTTTTGCACGTTTGCCACAGCCAACGCGCAAAATCCTGTTTTTCAGGCAGCCCAAGCATTGTGCTGTGATTATCCAAGCACAATAAACAACAGCGGCGCAAACGCGTTAAAAATTCATATTTTTTAGCAATTTTCATAAATCATCAGGTGCATAAGAAAAAACGGAAGCCGCCATTTTAGCCCATCAAAGCACGGCAACCGCTTGGTTTCAAAAAAAATAAATTTGGCTTTATGATACGCCCAATGGTTTATTTTGCCGTAGAATATCTTAAATCAAAAGGAGATTCACATGAAACAAATAATCATAACCGCATGCACGTTTGCCGCACTCGTCGCACCCGCTTGGGCAGCAGAATACCAAATTGATCCGGCACACACCAATGCCCGCTTCGCTGTTGATCACTTCAACACCAGCACCAATATCGGCGGCTTTTTTAATTTAACCGGCAAGGTTGAATACGATGCCGCCAAGCAAAGCGGTTTTGCGGACATCACCATTCCCGTCAACACGCTCAACAGCGGCCGCCCCGCATTTGATCAACACCTGAAAGCTGCCGATTTTTTTGATGCAAACCGCTTTCCGAATATGCGGTTTGTGTCGGACATGTGGGTATTTGCCGATGGCAAATTAAAAGAAATACAGGGCAATTTAACTTTATTGGGCAAAACACACCCCGTTACGCTCACGACAACTAAATTTAATTGTTACCAAAGCCCAATGTTAAAAACAGAAGTGTGCGGCGGTGATTTTGAGACCGCCATCAATGGTGCGCAATGGGGCATGAATTATCTGCTGAAAGCCGCCGCAACCGCACCCATAAAACTGTCTATCCAAATTGAAGCCGCCAAAAAATAAGGCTTGGGTTTTTCTTGCATCATGCCGAATAGACCACTTTTTTTATTTAAACAACCCGAAAATATTAAAACTAAGTAAGGAGACATCATGCCCAATCTTCGTCAAATCGCCCTGATTGTGGGCAGCTTGCGTCAAGATGCCTACAGCAAAAAAATTGCCGCTTTTCTGCGTGCCAACGCACCCGCCAATTGGCAAATCACCGAAATCGAAATCAATGATTTACCGCTCTACAACCAAGATTATGATGATGACCCGATTGAGTCTTACGAACGCGTCCGCGGTCAATTAAGCGTTGTTGATGCCGTATTATTCATTTCACCGGAGCACAACCGCAGCATACCGGCTGCCTTAAAAAATGTTATTGACATCGCTTCCCGCCCTGCAGGAAAAAGCGTGTGGACGGGTAAAAAAACCGCCGTCATTACCTCATCGCCCGGCACATTCGGCGGCTTGTCCGCAGGTTTGCATTTACGCCAAGTGCTGCAACTATTGAGTGCGCAGGTTTTGGTTGCACCTGAAGTGTATTTAAGCCGCATCACTGATTCCTTAGATGAACAAGGCAATTTGAGCGATGAGCGCACCCAAACATTTTTACGCCGATTTATTCAAACATTTGATGATTGGCTGGCATAACCACAACCAAACAGCCCGAAACCGCGGCGGCAACAAAAACCGCCGATAAGGAAAAAGCCATGAGCAATGTTCAAAAATTCTTATCCGGCGAAAAAGACGTGGGCGGCATTCCCGTTGCCCGCGCCCTGCCGCAAGCCAAGAAACGCACCATCGGCGCATGGTGTTTTCTTGATCACATCGGTCCGTCTGATTTCGGTGAAGGTGAAAAAGGCCTACAAGTGGGTAGCCACCCGCACATCAACCTACAGACCTTCACTTGGATGATAGACGGCGAACTGCTGCACAAAGACAGCTTAGGGCACGAACGCGTGATTCGCCGCAACGAAGTCAATTTAATGACTGCCGGCAGCGGCATTGCACACACCGAGCAAACCCCCGAAGGCTGCAAACGGGCGCATGCCGTGCAATTGTGGATTGTGCTGCCCAAAGACCAAGTGATTGCGCCGTCATTCCATTTTTATGAACAGCTGCCGATGTGGTCAGATGCACACGCCGATTACATTTTAACCACAGGCACATTCGGCAGCCACACCGCCCCCACCTTGCAATATTCACCCATAGTCGGCGTGGACATACGCTTTCAGGCAGCCACCGATGTGCGTTTACCGACAAACCCCGCGTTTGAATATGGCTTATTGGTGATTTCAGGCAGCCTGAAAATCGGCGGTGAAACCTTTGCCGAAAACGAATTGGCTTATGTTGCCGCAGGCAGCGACACCTTGCCGATTGAAGTGGGCAGCCAAACACACATCATGCTGATTGGCGGCACCCCTTTGGATTTTGAACCCATTATTTGGTGGAACTTCGTTGCCCCTGAACGAACAGACATCAACCGCGCCGCCGAAGAATGGAATCAACACAGCAAACGGTTCGGCGAAGTGAACAGCGAATTAAAACGCTTGCTTGCCCCCACACCGCCGTGGGCGGCGCAATAAAAGCATCAACAAACAAACCCGTTCAGGCTGCCTGAAACGGGTTTGTTGTTTTTTACGGTCAAGTTACAAATATTACCGTACTGCCCTGCCTGTTAGAATTTAGAATAAAACCGCGGCAACGACACCAATCAAGCAGCAAAAATAACCAAATTCGAGCCCAAGACACAAGCGAACACAATATGCCGCAGCAACCTATTTTTAGGGTGTCAATTGGCTTGGCATTCGTTCAGACAACAGCCGTATGCCGTAAACCCGCCCCCACTCGTGCATCGCCATAATCACCGGAATTAAGGTACAGCCCAGCTCGGTTAAAGAATATTCCACTTTAGGCGGCACTTGCGGATAAACATGACGCAAAATAATACCGTCTTGCTCCAGCTCACGCAATTGCAAAGTGAGCATGCGCTGGGTGATGTCAGGAATACGGCGGCGCAGCTCATTAAACCGACGCGGTTCATCTTTTAAATGATGTAAAATCAAAACTTTCCATTTCCCGCCAATAATACTCAACGTATTATCCACCGGACAGGATTTCTCGGAGATGTCTTCTGAATTGGTTTTTTCAATGTGTTTCATAGTTTATTTACAGTATAAAAAATGTGCGTACTTTTAAAAAAGTTTGTAGTTGCTATAATACAACCATCGAACGGAAAGCGGCAATAATTTTTCAGGCAGCCTTCCGATTTATCCGGCAGAAAACCGCCGTTACTCAGAAAGGACAGCATCATGAAAACCATTTACCACGCAGCCGACAGCCGCGGTTTCGCCAATCATGGCTGGCTGAAAAGTCATCATACTTTCAGTTTTGCCAGCTACTACAACCCCGAGCGCATTCAATTTGGTGCTTTGCGCGTGATTAACGATGACCACGTTGCCGGCGGAAAAGGCTTTGGTGCGCACCCGCACGACAATATGGAAATTATTTCCATACCCACATCCGGCGATTTGGCACACCACGACAGCATGGGCAACGCCAGCGTCATCCGTCATGGTGATATTCAAGTGATGTCAGCAGGCACAGGCATTGTTCACAGCGAAATGAATCACCATGCCGAAATACCGGTGGATTTTTTCCAAATTTGGGTGTTTCCAAATAAAAACAATGTTAAACCGCGCTACGACCAAATGCGCATTGCCGACGGCGCAAAACCCAATGATTTCCAACAAATTTTGTCGCCAAACCCTGATGATGAAGGCGTTTGGATTCATCAAGATGCGTGGTTTTCCTTGGCAAACTGGGACGCAGGCATCAGCAAAACATACCGCATCAAACGCAAAGGCAACGGTGTTTACGTATTTGTCATTAAAGGAAAAGTACGCGTAAACGACACCGCATTAAACGAGCGGGACGGCTTAGGCGTGTGGGATACCGATGAGTTTGTCTTAACGGCTGACACCCATGCCGAAGTGTTGCTGATGGACGTGCCGATGATTGATGATGAAGAATAAACCCTGTTTCAATTGAATATTTGCATTGAAAAGGCTGCCTGAAAGTTTCAGGCAGCCTTTTATTGATAAACACTTATTGGATTGTTCGCACCTACGCCACCCAATGCGCATTTGCCAGCAGCTGCTGCATTTCCAGCGTTTTATCGGCAAACTGCCATGTTTCAATTTGGTAATATGTACTGCTGAACGAATTCTGCACCGTTAATTTATCGCCGTTTTGACCATTCAACACCGTTAAATCATTGCCGACACGTTCCAAAAAGATTTCATCGAACAACACATCTTCAAAACGAACAGTGTCATTATCCACATAACCGCCGCTGTGGTCATAAACCGTATCTTGTCCATGTCCTTTGTTGAACA
>NZ_JQKE01000081.1 GCF_000745895.1 Stenoxybacter acetivorans DSM 19021
GCCAATCAGCGTATCCGTGCCGCTGCCGCCATAGAGTTTATCGTCGCCCTCACCACCGTCTAATAAATTATCTTTATCAACTACCCGAATGGTGTCGTTGCCCAATCCACCGTAAATATCGGCTTTGTATTGCCATGCATAGAGGCTAATGTCGTCATTGCCGTCTGTACCATATTCTGTGAAGCGCATGTTTTTCAAATCGGCAAAGCGGAATGTTAGGTCTTGAAAAACAAAAGTTTCGATTTTATAGGAATCGTGACCTAAAAAATACTTAATACGAACGCTGTCGCCGCTTTGCAGGCTGGTAATAATTAAATCGCTGTTGTCTTGATGCCAATGGGTTTCTCTGTAATTGACATCAGTGAATTGAATGGTGTCATCACCCACGGTATTGGCGTTGTAGTCATAAATCGTGTCTTGTCCGTGTCCTTTGGCAAACAGATAGGTATCGCCATAAAAACCACCTTCTAGATAGTCATTACCTGCACCACCAATTAAGGTGTCTTCACCGCTGCCGCCATAGAGTTCGTCGTCGCCCTCGCCGCCGATTAATAAATCATTGCCGCCGTTGCCTGTTAAAATATCGTTGCCCTCGCCGCCATCCAATAAATCATCTTGATTGGTTGCCGAAATGGTGTCGTTGCCCAATCCACCGTAAATATTGGTTTTGCCATGCCAGCCAAGACTAATGTTGTCATCGCCGTCTGTACCGTATAAATTCAAACCCATTTGCGCCAGAGTGAATGTTTGATCTTGAAAGACGAAAGTTTCGATTTCATAGTTTTTACTGCTGAAGAACTGCTGAATCCGAACACTGTCACCGCTTTGCTGATTGGTAATAATTAAATCATAGCTGTCTTTGTGCCAACGGGTCTCGCCGTAATTAATATCGGTGAATTGAATGGTGTCATCACCCGCACCGCGGTAGCCATCATCATAAACTGTGTCTTGCCCGTGTCCTTTGCTGAACAGATACGTGTTGCTGTAATTATTCCCCTCTAAATGATCATTGCCCAATCCGCCATCAATATAGGCTTTACCCTGCCATTCGCTGAGATTAATATTGTCATTACCGTCTGTGCCGTGTAAATTCAAACCCATTTCACGCATTTGTGTTAGTGTAAATTTTTGATCTTGAAAAATAAAGGTTTCAATTTCATAGTAACTGCTTCTGAAGAAATTCTGAATCCGAACACTGTCGCCGCTTTGCTGATTGGCAATAACTAAATCGTAGCTGTCTTTATGCCAACGGGTTTTGCCGTAATTGACATCGATGAATTGAATGGTATCCTCACCCGCAATGCCGTTACTGTAGTCGCAGTCATAAACTGTATCTTGCCCGTGTCCTTTGGCAAATAGATACGTATCACTCTGAGAACCGCCCGACAAATAATCATTGCCTATACCGCCGATTAAGATATTCGTACCGTTGCCGCCGTAAAGTTTGTCATCACCATCACCACCGTCCAGCACATCATTGCCGTCGCCGCCATCTAAGTAATCATCACCCGTACCGCCAATTAAGGTATCCGCATCCTTGCCGCCGTAAAGTTTGTCATCACCATCGCCGCCATCCAGCACATCATTGCCGTCGCCGCCACTTAAATAATCATTACCTGTGCCGCCAATCAAGGTATCTGCGCCGCTGCCGCTATAAAGTTTGTCATCACCATCGCCGCCGTCAATATGGGCTTTGCCATACCATGCACTGAAATTAAGATTGTCATTGCCGTCCGTGCCATAGAAATTAAAACCCATTTCACGCATTTGTGCCGGTGTCAATATTTGGTCTTGAAAGATAAAGGTTTCAATCTGGTAATAGCTGTTTCTGAAGAAATCTTGAATCCGAACGCTGTCGCCGCTTTGTTGATTGGCAATCATTAAATCGTAGTTGTCTTCATACCAACGGGTTTCACCATAATTAACATCGATGAATTGAATGGTGTCATTGTTATAGCCGTAGTCATAAACCGTATCATGTCCGTGTCCTTTGCTGAACAAATAGGTATCCGCACCGCTGCCGCCATAGAATTTGTTGCCATAGAGTTTCCGGCTAATTAAGGTATCTGCTGTGATTACTTGGTCTTGAAAAATAAAGGTTTCGATTCGATAATCGATTCTGGCGAAGAAATTTTGAATGTGAACGCAATCACTGCGGGTATCATCATAGATCCGTAAGTCATTGCCATCTTTCTGAAATCTTACTTCATCAAAAGAAATATTCTTGAAATAGATAATGTCATCATCACTGCCATAATCGCTGATAAAATGCTGTCCGTGTCCTTTGTTAAACAGATAAATATCACCTCGGGTACTTCCTTGTAATTCATAATTACCGGAATTACCCTCGATGATTTTAAAATTCTCAGCCATCATATTGCCCAATAGAGGGTTTTGTGCTGCTAACAGGGTAAAATTGGCAAGAAGTGTTTCTTGATAATTGAGGTTGTAATTTCCCAAATCTTTGGCAATTTTTAATAAAATACTGATGGTTTCTGTTTCCAAATTTTCAGCCAAGCCTTGCAGCTTGGCGTTTAGTGTTTGCCAGCTGTAGCCCACGCTTTGGGTATCTGCTTGCCATTGCTGCAGCAATAAACTGCCGAACACATCTGCATATTTGCTTTGTGCCAGCAAATTCGCGCTCACATAATCGGCAAATTGGGTGAATTCTACTTTCAAAAGTTGGGTAGCTTCTGACCCCGGATTTTTACCAAGCCCTCCTTGATAAAATCCTCTGCCGGTTAAATGCTCCAAAGCCACCAACAGCCGTGCATCAACACAATTGCCGCGCCCTTGCGGATTAACGGTTTCACTTCCTGCCCAGCGGTAAATCAATGCCTTTAAACTTTCGGCAGCGGGTGTATTCAAATAATCGGCAACCATTCCTTTCAACACCGCATCTTTCATCATCGCCTGATGCAAATCCAATACATCGCCAAACCCGCGCACATAAGGCAGCGCAGCAATATCGGCACTCACCGATTCTTGCCGGTATTGACTGTCTGCTTTGTTCACCGAGAACCACACATCATGCGCCGCAGTTTGTTTGCCGTCTGCCCAGGTAACACTGCTTTGTTGTTGGTGCGTATTGCCATGCGCATCAACAAAATTGCTGTATTGATAATTCAGCTGAATGGCAGTGATGCCGCTGTTTTGAATGGCGGTTAATTCACCCGCATCAACATATCCATTTTGGTTTTTGTCTTGCCACAGTTTTAATTCCTGCCAAATTGCATCTTGTGCAGTGATTTGTTTATCATCATTGGCATCGTGTGCTTTAAGGGCTTCAAAACCATTGGCGGCTCTTGTGCCGTTTGGCAGCAGAGTATTATCACCAAATAATTCGCCGCCATTGTCGATTTGATTATTGTTATTTAAATCACGCACTAATAAGGCATCTTCTGCGCTCACCCAGCCGGTGTTTTCAGCAAAACCATTGCCGTCGTGGTCGTGGTAAATATGCCCGCCTTTGGGTGTGGTTTGTACACCATCACCATTTAGGTCAATAATAATGGGTGATACTTGTACTTCGGCTGGTCCCATATTGGGACCGCCTCGACCTCCGCCTCCATCACCTCCACCATCGCCGCCGTCTCTCTTCGTCAAACGAATACCCAAATCACCATTTTTAAAATCGGAAATTTGTAATCCGTTATTCACAATCAAATCGCCGCCGGCCCAATAATAGGTTAATCCATCACCATAATAGATATTCGCAGGATCTGTTTCAGAATTGTGTTCACCGCCTGCGAGTTTGTTTTCTCTATCATTTAAAAACACCTCTCCCTTGCCGTCTTTGTCCATAATGGTATCGAAATCATCGGCATAATAGGTATCATAGCCGGATTTGTCTTCCATAATATCCTCACCGCCGCTGACGCGATAAATGTCATCACCACCATTGAAATCGGCTAAATAATCATTGCCGCTGCCGCCGTTGTAACCATGCTTGGTATTGCTGTCTATATCCAGCGTATCGCCCTTTTCCAGCAATAAATGGTTTTTATAGAAAGTAATGCGCCCTTCATCCAGCAGCCAAGGATTGGCTTCCACCAGCTGTTTCACCGTCATTTGATTGTCATGCGCAATGGTGTATAAAGTATCGCCCGATTTCACTTCATAATAATCGCGCCCATCACCAAAATTAATCTTATCGCCGCTGTTTAATAAAACATTGGAAATCACAAAGGATTCAGAGGTAATTTTATCCAGATTATTGCGGATAACCAGACTGGTATTGCCGTCAACAATTGCATAGGTTTTGCCGTCTTCGGTGATATAGTGAATGGCTTCAGCATCAATAATATCCTGATAGGCTTTTTTTAAGGCCTCTTCGCTGTTCATCTTCACAGCAGCATTATCATTTTGCACATCAATGGTTTCACCGGTTTCGGGATTAACCAGATATTGACGGTTGTTTTCATCAACATTACTGCCATCAACGCCGCCATCACCTTGATATTTGGTAATGCTTAAATTATCGTCAGAACCCCATGCCTTATCCGCCCATTCAGAAACCGCATTATAAACTTTGTACACCGCATCAGAAGCGGCATCTTTCCATTCTTTGGGGATAACGTATTCCCAGACAAAATCCATAGCAAGACCGGCTGCGATACCGACACCAATGGCAACAATACCTGTTGTTGCTCCCAATCCTGTAACAAAAAGCAGTACTGGCACACCAACAATACCAAATCCAACACCTAAAATATTGGTAATAATATCTTTGGTTTGTTGCTCTGGTGTTTTATCATCACCGGTTAAATCATCACTTGCACCAGTAGCCACGCCCATTAATACGCCAAAAATTTTACCCAAATTACCCGGTATGGCTTTACTAAAATTTTCTACAGAATTCAGTAATACTTTGCTGCTTAATACACTTTTTAAGGAGTGCAATTGTTTCAGGCTACCCAATAAATTATCTAAAGATTGGGACAGTGTTTTACCTGAATCTTGAATAACATTTTTAAAATGTTGATCAAAACTCAACCGCCCCGGTTTTGATGACACTGCATCCAAGGCTTGTTTGACTGCAATATCCAGCCCATTAATAAATGAACCAATTGCCACACTAGCCTCTTTAAAAATCGGATGAACACGATTTTCCAATAGATCTCTTTCCTCTAGTGTGAGTGTTTCCTTTTTACGCAGCTCATCTAATTCACCTGTCCATGCCATTAAGTGTGCTGTCATATCAATACGAATTTGTTCTAAAATAGTTGCCATTTTACTACTCCTTTTTAAAAAAAATGAATGTAACATGTGAAAAAAATAGTTATTTACATTTTTGATTTTATTTCAAAAATATAAAATTTATTATGTTTCCAACTAGAAATTCCTTCATTATCACGATGTATATAATTTGAAATAACCACCCAGAAACATAAGAATAAACTAGACCACCAAAATAAATATCTAAAAAGGAATTTTAAAAAAAAGAAATTTTCTCCAATATTAATACAAATCATCATTTTTTTATAAGGAGAACAAGTATCTATAAAAAGTGGCACTTGGAACAATGTCCATATACATAGAATCCAAAGACCAGGTAATGCTAATAAATTCCGAAGTATTATTTTTACCCATGGGATATTGGGTAATAGCTTGAGTTTTTTATTTTCAGAATTCATAAAACATTCATACCATGGAGACAATAAGAATTTCCTACCAAAATAAACAGCATATAGGGTAATTAGCACTAACAAATAGCGATGAAACATGAAATTTTTTCCCATATGGGCTTCTGTAGCATGAAACCCTGTATATAAATATTTAAATGTATATTCAAATATATAAGAAATATAAAATGCCACACCCAAAAAATATAATAAAAATGCAACAATAATTACTAAAATAAAGCCATATAAAAAAAATATTATTAAATGAATTACAATTGTATTTTGATCGAATTGTCTTACCTTATAAAATGGTTTTTCACATCTAACCCGCCATAACAATTCCCGTCGATACCATACATATAAAATCATTGCAAACAGAAATGGAAACCAATGCAAGTTACTAATATAAGTTACCAGAGCAATAAGTAACAATAAAAAATCATGGTTTCTCTTTAAAAAAGACAGCATTGTATTAATTTCCTTTATGCAAATAAATTTTAATATATTCATCTATTATTGGATATCTTGCCCAAATTACCCGGTATGGCTTTACCAAATCCTTCCATGGCATTCACCAAAGTCTTACTGGTAAGCACATTTTTAAGCGAATTCAATCGCGTCATACAATCCAACATATTGTCTATTGACTGCGACAATTGCTTGCCTGATTGGGTAATTGTGTTTTTAAAATTCTGATCAAAACGAAAAGAACCTGATTGCCCTTTTACGCTACTCAGTGCTTGATTAACTGAAATCTCCACTCCTGATATAAAAGCACCAATTGCCACATTGGCTTCTTTCAAAATAGGGTGAACACGATTCTCCAATAATGAACGTTCCTCAGGAGTAAGCGTTTCTTGGTTCATCAGTTTTTTTAATTCGCCGTTCCATGCCATAACATGCACATCAAAGTCTTTGCGAATTTGTTCTAAAATGGTTGCCATGATAAAAATCCTTTCAATGGATTAAATTAAGTTAAAACGATAAAAATCAAACCCGTTCTGTAGTACCAAATTTATCTTTATATATACATCCCTGAAAAAGAGCATATAATAAAAATAAAAAAGCTGCCCACCAAAAAAAATACCTAAACATAAATCTAAAGAAATAATAACCTTCTCCAATACTAATACAGGTTATTAATCTTGTTCCGGTTGAACAAGACAATGCAAATACTGGTGCTTGAAACACTACCCAATATCCCATTACCCAAATAGCACCAATCATCAATAAAATACGAAATCCAACAAAACCTCTGCTTATTGTATATAAAAGATTTTTCCCGCCTTTTTGAATATGAATACAATAGTCATACCATGGGAGTAATATAATTCTTCTGCCATAGTAAACCGCGTAGATTGTTATCAAAACCAGCAAATATCGGTGTAATAAAAATTTTTTATTTAAATAAACTTCTGTACCAGAAAATCCTGTGTATAAATATTTAAATGTATATTCAAATATAAATGAAATATATACTTCCAAATGCAGAAAATGTAAAATAAAGGCAACCAATAAAACCCATATAAAACCACGAATAATAAATAAAAACAACTTCCACATTACTCGATTTTCAACAACCACACCATCGGCATTAGCCATTTTTCCATGAAAAAATGGTTTTTTATGTTTCACCCGCCACAATACTTCACGCCGATACCATATATATAAAATCATTGCAAAAAACAATGGAAACCAATTCAAATTAAAAATATATATTGTAAAAGAAATGAGTAACAATAAAAAATCATGGTTTCTCTTTAAAAAAGACAGCATTGTATTAATTCCCTTTGTAGCAATTGGTTTGATAGCCGATTTTCCATGCTTCAATACCTTTTTTAAAATCACTAAATGCTTCATCAATAATATCATCACGGATCATATAATCAAGCATATTACTCATGATAAATGCACCAATAGCAGTGCTAATTTCTTTAAAAATTGGATGAACGCGATTTTCTAATAAAGCTTTTTCTTCATCGGTAAGCGTTCCTTTTTTACGCAATTCATCTAGCTCACCTGTCCATGCCAAATAATGTGCCTGAATATCCAAAGAAATTTGTTCAAAAATAGTTGCCATGCTAATCTCCTAGCTTAAAATTTACGTTAAAAAATTAATCTATAGTTTTAAAGAACCTAGATTTAAATTTATAATAATCAGATAAGTTTTCAATGTTGCGAATATTTCCATTAATATCCTTATGCTTTGATCTATCAGCATATATCATAAAACTAAGCATCCAAAGAAAAAATATGAAACCTCCCCACCAAAATAAATATCTAAAAATAAATCTAAAAAAGAAAAAATTTTCAGAAATATTCATGCAGGTTAGTAATCTGGCATTTCCAGAACAGTTAGTAAAAAAAACAGGAACCTGAAATAACATCCAATATCCCATTAACCAAGTAAGGAATAACCAGAAACTGATACCAAATATTAATCTTTTAAAATAAAGTTCAGATTTTTTTCTTAATTTAAATTGATGGTTTTCAGAATGCATGGCACATTCATACCAAGCACTCAATAATGGTATCCTGCTAACATAAACCGCATAAGCGGTAATCACCATCAACAAATATCGATGAATTAAAAATTTATCTTTCAAATAAATTTCTGTGGCATTAAAACCAGTGTATAAATATTTAAATGTATATTCAAATATAAAGGATATCCATACTGAAAAACCGATAAAATGCAAAAATATAGCAATCAGTAATACCCAAAACATGCCATAAATACAATATATAAGAAATATCCGAAATGTACCAGCATTTCCCCATGTATAGATTTCATATTTTTTCCAGGGCTTTAAATGTTTTATCCGCCATAATAACTCCCGACGATACCATATATATATATAGTTATCAAAAACAGAAGCGGAAACCAGCTAAGTTTTTGTATATAAATTACAAAAGACAACAGTAATAGTAAAAAATCATGGTTTCTCTTTAAAAAAGACAGCATTATATTAATTCCCTTTGTAGAAATTGGTTTGATAGCCAATTCTCCATGCTTCAATACCTTTTTTAAAATCATTAAATGCTTCATCAATAATATCATCACGGATCATATAATCAAGCATATTACTCATTTTTTATCCCTTTATAGAGAGTTAAGTTGTTTACAGCGAATATTACGAACAAAAAAAGTAATAAATTCATTAAAAGTTACAGAAATCCCAAACCACAAAGTGAAATAAACAAAATACATAGAAATAGGCATACTGATGGTATTTAAACATGAAATACTGGCTTTCATATGAGTACAACTACCATCTCCGGGAAGTATAGATATTACCCACACGGACATTACCACCCACAAACCCATAAATAAAAGGCGGAAATAACTGCCTCTGTTTTCCTCTCCGCCATATTCGTAATCCAATTTTTCTCTACATTGATTTTTAATTGCCCAAGCATGAAAATAAAAGTGGCGAAACTGCCATAATGCTAAAATGGTCATAATGGTCATACTGGCTTGGTATAAATTACCATTGGGTGAAAATCCCGATAAAGAAAATCCATTCTCTGCTGTCTTTAATGCCCCGCTTGCACCTACGTAAATATAGGATAAGAACCATTTAAAAATCATTTCCAGCGTAGTATAGATATAAAAAATAACTATTCTTATCGCAGAAATATGAATTAAAATATCAAAAACAATATAATGCAGCATAAGAGCGATAAAAATATTACGCAAAAACATTTTTGCTACTGACAATCCCAAACTTTGAACATTTTTACCTTTTTTATAGCGATGTACTAATTCTATGTGCATGGCATTCCAAACCAGCCAGCAACAAAATAAAAAATATGCCAATTGCGGCTTTATAAATGCCAAAGCAATAATCGCTGTCAATGAACCAAAAATCCATTTTAGATTAAACTTTGGTTCAATAATATAAATATCTG
>NZ_JQKE01000082.1 GCF_000745895.1 Stenoxybacter acetivorans DSM 19021
ATCAGAAAGTGACGAACTTTTTTGGTACTTGCAAACCATTGCCATGACTCCTTTTTAGACATTTTAATGCCTTGTTTGGTTGTCATGTCCCAAAATTATATGGTGATGTTTGATAATGTTATGAAATCAATTGTTCAGCGAATGGGCTGTTGTCTTTTAGGCAGAATCGCATTGCAGACAGGAATTGTGCTTTGACCAGCAGTACACAAACCATACCCAAACACAATGAAGTGCCGCGCCATTTGGCGGTGATTATGGACGGCAACGGGCGTTGGGCGAAAAAGCGCATGATGCCGAGGGTATTCGGGCATAAAAAAGGGTTGGAAACCTTAGAACGGCTGACTATTGCGTGCGCACGCATGGGCGTGGAATATTTAACAGTGTTTGCTTTTTCCACAGAGAATTGGCGGCGGCCGGCAGATGAAGTGGGTTTTTTAATGAATTTATTCCTGCAATCACTGCAAAGACACGTTCAGCGGCTGCACGAAAACGGTTTGCGGCTGAAAGTGATTGGTGAGCGCACCCGTTTCAGCCCACCGATTATTAACGGCATCGAAGCCGCCGAACGACTAACCGCAGCCAATACGGGCTTAACCCTCACCATTGCCGCTGATTACGGCGGCCGCTGGGATATTCTTCAGGCAGCCAATCAGGCGTTAAGCCAAGGTGCTTCGCGTCTGGATGAAGAAACCTTACGCCCTTATTTGAGCTTGGGTGATGCACCTGAGCCGGATTTATTTATCCGCACCGGCGGAGAAACCCGCATCAGTAATTTTTTATTGTGGCAGTTGGCTTATACTGAATTGTATTTCACCGATACCTTGTGGCCTGATTTTGATGATAAAGCTCTGGCATTGGCGGTGCAATCGTATCGGCAGCGTGAACGGCGGTTTGGCAGAACAACGGAGCAATTGCCGACGGCACAGCAGCGGGATTAAAACAAACTGTTCAGGCTGCCTGAAACCGATGATTCAGAGCCATTCAGGCAGCCTGAAAATGTATATTTAACATTATATTAGCTAAAAAGTTTATTATGCTCAAACAACGTATTCTCACCGCTTTGGTATTGTTGCTCTTAATGCTGGGTATGTTTTTTTATACCGATGGATTGGTATGGGCGGTGTTTTGCGGCTTGATTGCTTTGCTCACTTTGTGGGAATACGCACGTTTGTGCGGCATGAGTGCGCGGCACAATGCGATTTATTTGGCGGTGAGTACGGTTGTACTGCTGATGTTGTGGTTTTCAAGGTTGCTTCCTGACGCATTGTTTTTCGGCATTGTCTCAACGTGCGGTGTGATTATTCTGATATTTTGGTTGTTGGTGGTGCCGCTGTGGTTAAAATGTAAATGGCGGTTACAAGCCAATGTTTGGGCTTGGTTGGTTGGTTGGTTGCTGGTGTTGCCGTTTTGGTCGGCATTGGTGCTTTTACATTCTGAAAGAAAAGAGCTGTTGCTGGGCGCGATGGTGCTGGTGTGGCTGACTGATATTGGTGCTTATTTTGTTGGACGCGCATTCGGCAAACATAAACTGGCGCCGGTTATCAGCCCTAAAAAAAGTTGGGAAGGGGCGGTTGGCGGGGTGGTGTGCGCTTTGTTGTTTTCGTGGTGGGTACACGCACAATATCTCTCTGACCTCCCTCTTATTTTGATATTATTGACTGCTTTGTTGCTGGCGGTGGTGAGTATTTTGGGCGATTTGCTGGAAAGCTGGCTGAAGCGTGCCGCTGATGTTAAAGACAGCAGTCATTTGTTGCCGGGACATGGTGGGGTATTTGACCGTGTGGACTCTTTATTGGCAGTGTTGGGAGTGTTGTTGGCATTGCCTTTAACTGTGTTTTTTTTATACTTATTTAAAATACCTCCATTTTTTTCTTGATGATTTTGATTTGATTGCATATGAAACCTATCTCTTTAACCATATTGGGTTCTACCGGCAGTATTGGGGTCAATACTTTAGATGTATTGGCACGGCATCGTGAACGCTTTTCGGTGTTCGCGCTGACTGCGTATCGTCAAGTAGAAAAACTGGCGGAGCAATGCGCACAATTCAAGCCGCGCTATGCGGTGGTGGCTGATGAAACCGCCGCGCAAGCCTTAGTACACCATTTACAAGATACCAAAACAAATACCGAAGTTTTGTTTGGCGAACAAGCCTTATCAGATGTAGCCGCCGCAGCAGAAACCGATGCAGTAATGGCGGCGATTGTGGGGGCGGCGGGTTTGTTGCCGGCACTGGCAGCGGCAAAGGCAGGAAAAACCATTTATTTGGCAAACAAAGAAACGCTGGTGATGGCGGGTGCGCTGTTTATGCAAACCGTACGCGATAATGGCGCGAAATTATTGCCGGTGGACAGTGAACACAATGCCATTTTCCAAGTATTGCCGCCGGATTATTGCGGTGATATGGCAAAGGCAGGGATTGATTCCTTTATATTAACGGCATCGGGCGGTCCTTTTTTACATGCCGACATGCAACAATTTGAGAAAATTACGCCTGCCCAAGCGATACGTCACCCCAATTGGAGTATGGGACAGAAAATTTCTGTTGATTCCGCCACCATGATGAATAAAGGTTTGGAGCTGATTGAAGCGCATTGGTTGTTTCACGCACCGCCTGAGCAATTGGAAGTGGTGATTCATCCGCAAAGTGTGATTCACAGCATGGTGCGTTATCGTGATGGTTCGATATTGGCACAGATGGGTGTGCCGGATATGCGCACACCGATTGCCTATTGCCTCGGGCTGCCTGAACGCATTGAATCGGGAGTTGCTAAACTGGATTTGGCAAGTATTGGTGCATTAACATTCAACCGTCCTGATTTTAAAAGATTTCCTTGTTTACATTTGGCATACCAAGCCTTGCAATCGGGCGGCGCGGCATCATGTGTCCTTAATGCTGCCAATGAAGTGGCGGTCAGTGCCTTTTTGGCAAAACGCATTCGTTATACGGATATTGCCGCACTGGTTTCGCATTGTTTGCACAACCACGGCAGTGCAGCGGCGGATTCGGTGGACGAGCTGCTTCATTTAGACGAACAAGTACGCGCCACAGCTGCGGTGTGGGTGCGTAATCACCGCCGAATTTTGCGCGGCTAGGAATTTTTATGCTCACATTAGGTGCGTTTATTCTGGCAATTCTGGTTTTGGTCAGCTTGCATGAGTTTGGTCATTTTTTGGTTGCCCGTTTATTCAAGGTAAAAGTAACCCGCTTCAGTATTGGTTTTGGTACACCATTCTGGAAAAAAAAGCGTGGTGATACCGAATGGTGTCTTGCGCCAATTCCGCTGGGCGGCTATGTCAAAATGGTAGATACCCGTGAAGGCGAGGTTGCTGAAGCTGATTTGCCGTATGCGTTTGACAAACAACACCCTGCTAAGCGAATTGCCATTGTGGCGGCAGGACCGCTCACCAATTTAATTTTGGCAGTCTTGCTCTATACGGTTAGTTTCAGCGCGGGCATTACCGAAATCCGTCCGTGGGTGGGTACGGTTACACAAGGATCAATTGCGGCGCAAGCGGGCTTTCAGGCAGGTGATCGTATTGAGGCAGTGAATGGTGCGGCAGTCAATGATTGGACAGACGCACAAAGTGCAATTTTGCTGAATTTGGACGCGGGCAAGGTTAATGTGGCAGTGAAAACAGAAAGCGGACAATCGGTTGTGCGCGTGATTGATGTTGCTGACACTCAAGCTGCTAAAGAAGCGGCAAAAACAGTATTTATCGGTATGCTGCCATTTCGTATGCTCAATCGGGTTGGGGTGGTTGAAGCCGACAGTCCGGCGGCAAAAGCCGGTTTGCAAAAAGGTGATGCATTGCTGGCAGTGGACGGTAAACCCACCGCCAATTGGCTTGCTTTCACTGAACTTATCCGCCGCAGTGCAGGACAAAAATTAACCCTTGCTTACGAGCGCGGCGGCAAGCGTTATGAGACCACCTTACGCCCTGATTCAATTACCGATAATAACAAGCAGATTTTCGGACGCATCGGTATGGGTGCGATGAACGATGAAGCATGGCAGGCACAGGTACAACACCTCTATGTGCCGAACGCAGCGCAGGCTTTTCAGCTGGCGGTGCAAAAAACCGGCAGCTACATGCGTTTGACATTGGAGTTTTTTGGTAAATTAATCACCGGTAATGTTTCTTTAAGCCATATTTCCGGTCCGGTTACCATTGCCGATGTGGCGGGTAAAACAGCCGCCATTGGCTGGCAAAGCTATGTGGAATTTTTGGCATTGGTGAGCGTGAGCTTGGGTATATTGAATTTATTGCCGATTCCGGTTTTAGACGGCGGTCATTTATTGTATTATGCGTTCGAGTGGATACGCGGTAAACCGTTGAGTGAACGTTTGCAGCAAGCTGGGATGCGTGTCGGCATTGCGTTGATGCTTATGCTGATGTGTGTGGCATTCTTTAACGATATTACCCGTTTATTGGGATAAATCATGAAATTGAAAAAAATTACAGCAGTATTGGTTTCTTTGGGTATGTCTTCGCTGGCACTGGCAGCAGAGCCGTTCACCATTCAAGACATTCGCGTTGAAGGCTTACAGCGTACCGAACCGACTACTGTGTTCAGTTATTTGCCGGTAAAAGTGGGCGATACTTTCACAGATGTTGAAGGCGAAAACATTATTCGCAATCTGTATGCTACGGGTTTTTTTGACGATGTGCGCATCGAAACGCTTGGCAGTCAAGTATTGCTGACGGTAGTCGAACGCCCTGTGATCAGCAGCCTCACCATTGAGGGCGGCAAAACCATCGGCAACACCGATATTCAAAAAAATCTGGCCGGTTTTGGTTTGGGGCAGTCGCGTTTATTTAATCAGGTTACTTTAAACCAAGCGATTGCCACTTTACAGGAAGCTTATCGCACCCGCGGTAAAAATGCTGTAAAAATCACGCCGGAAGTAACACGCTTGGAGCGCAATCGTGTGGCGTTGAACCTGAAGGTTGACGAAGGTCCGACCACTACCATCAAAACCATCGAATTTGAGGGAAACACCCATTTTTCCGACGGCACTTTACGCGATCAAATGGCATTGAGTGAAGACGGTCTTTTTACGTGGTTTACCAAAAGCAACCGATTTGCAGATGATAAATTTCGCCAAGATTTGAGTAACATCACCCAATTTTATCAAAACGAAGGCTATTACGATTTTCGTTTTACCAATGTTGATGTGCAAACCAATGAAGATCAAACCGCGCAAACGATTAAAATCGATGTGAGCGAGGGTGATCGTTATCGCTGGGGTACGGTAACGCTTGATGGTGATACCAAAGAAGTACCGCGTGCAGATTTGCTGAAACTCTTTGAAATGAAGTCCGGTCGTTGGTACAACCGTTCTCAAATGGTGGAAACCCTTGAAGCCATTCAAACGCGCATGGGTACGGAAGGCTATGCTTTCAGCCAAGTCAATGTAACACCCACTGTACGTCCCCAAATCCACGCCGTGGATTTTGTACTGACCGTTATCCCTGATCGTAAAATATATGTGAATCAAATCAACATCAGCGGTAATAACAAAACCCGTGATGAAGTGGTGCGCCGTGAATTGCGCCAAATGGAAAGCGCACCTTACGATCTGTCCAAAATCAACCGATCACGTGAACGCGTTGAATTATTGGGTTATTTTGATAATGTACGCTTTGACACCAAGCCAATACAGGGCACACCCGATGTTGTTGATTTGGATATGTCCGTACAAGAGCGTTCTACCGGATCTCTGAGCGTAGCGGCTGGCTGGGCGCAAGACGATGGTCTGTTGCTTTCAGGCGGTATTGCCCAAGACAATTTATTTGGTAGCGGGAAATCAGCCAGCTTGCAATTATCACGTTCCAAAGTAAGCCAAGTGGCTTCGGTGTCGTTTACCGATCCTTATTTCACTCCCGATGGCGTGAGCTTGGGTTACGATGTGTATTACCGCGGTTATAATCCGCATGAATCAAATAGTAACCCTTTGGGTTATAAAACCACAACAGTCGGTGCCGGTGCGCGCATGGGTGTGCCGATTACCGAATACGATCGCCTCAATTTCGGCTTGGGTTTGGAACACATGAGCATCAAGCTGTTTGACTACCCGCCGCAGCGTTATGAAGATTTCGTCAAGCAACACGGCGAAAAAAATTGGATTGTGAAAGGCACTTTGGGGTGGGGGCGCAATAAAACAGACAGTGCGTTGTGGCCGACACGCGGCTACATGACCAGTATCAATTTAGACAGTGGCTTACCGGGTGGTGATTTACAATTTTACAGCCTGAGCCATGATCAAAAATGGTTTTTCCCCTTGACCACAAATCTCACATGGATGATTGGCGGCGAAATCGGTTATGCCAACAGCTACGGTAAAACCAAAGAATTGCCGTTCTTTGAAAACTTCTACGGCGGTGGTTTGGGGTCGGTGCGTGGTTTTGAGGGCGGTACGTTAGGACCCAAATTCTACACTCGCTACAGCGATGGTACGCACAGCAGCGATGCCAGCAGCTACGGTGGTAATTACAAGGCCTTTGCCACCACCGAATTGCTGTTTCCTTTCCCCGGGTTAAAAGATAAGCGCACTGCTCGATTGAGTATATTTGCCGATGCAGGCAGCGTTTGGGACGGCGATACCTACAAACCCGGCAATGACAATCCATATAAAAAAGCGCACCACTCCACCTTTAAAAACGAATTCCGTTACTCAGCTGGTGTTGCCATGGCTTGGCTTTCACCTTTGGGTGCGATGAAATTCAGCTATGCTTATCCGCTGAATAAAAAACGCGGTGATGAAGTTCAACGCTTCCAGTTTCAATTGGGCACAGTGTTTTAATGTTGGAAACAAAATGCAAAAACCGCAGACATCAGAATCTGCGGTTTTTTGTTTTGGCAAGGTACTCAGCCAAGCGGATAAAAATACAGCTATTTGTGTGCTTAAGCTTTTTTGATTTTACCGTAAATAAACAAAATCAAGAATGCAAAGACAACAGAAGCAATCAATCCGGCACTTTGTCCTGCTTGATACCAGCCGAAGAGCTGACCGACATAACCGGCAACCAAAGAACCGGCGATACCCAGAATAGTAGTGAGAATAAACCCCATATTTTGATTGCCGGGCATCAGAAATTTAGCGAGTACACCCACTACAAAACCAATCAAAATTGTCCAAATTAAGCCCATAATTAGTTCCTTTCATTTTTGTTAAAAATAGATTGAATAAACCAGATATTGCTAGTTGCAGTATAGTTACAGTGCAATATAGTTGCAATATAGTTCATTTTACATCTAAGCAAGCTCGTTATAAATAAGCTATTTTTATGCCAATAACTCAATCTAATTTATTTTATTTATCGTCTTTATTATATTGTTATCTGCTTTCTCCCCGATTTTGGTTTCTCGCCCTGACAATAAGTTGCTGATATTGGTTTTATGCCGCCACAAAATCAATAATGCAATAATGGCAGTGGCAATGATGTATGAAAAAAAAGGCATAAAAAAACAAGCTGCCAGCGGGCTGATCAGGGTAGCGACAATTGCTGCCAACGAAGAAATTTTTAAACCCAAAGCCATGATCAGCCACACCAACACACAGATTAACGCCGTTGGCCAAGACAAAGCCAACAAAACACCAACCGCAGTTGCCACACCTTTGCCGCCTTTAAAGCCAAAAAAGATTGGCCACAGATGTCCTGCTAATACGGCAATGGCAACAAGTGCAATGGTGGTATCGGTTAAACCAAACTCGGACTGAAAATACATGGCAAGCCACACAGCCAGCCAGCCTTTGAACGCATCGCCTAAAAGAGTCAATGCAGCCGCTGCTTTTTTGCCGCTGCGTAAAACATTGGTGGCTCCCGGATTGCCTGATCCATACTGACGCGGGTCAGCGATGCCGAAAATTTTGGAAATAATAATGGCAAAAGAGAGTGAGCCGAGAAGATAGGCGAAAAGAACGGCGAGGAAGTTAACCATAAACAGAACTTTATGCTACGATAATAAGGTGCTTATTTTAATGTAGCAGGTGATGAATGGATACTGTTTTTTTACATGGTTTACAGGTGGAATGCATTATCGGAGTTTATCAATGGGAGCGGCAACGGCGGCAAACATTGATTCTTGATTTGGATTTGGGCGTGGATTTTCAGGCAGCCATTGATAATGATGATATTAGAAAAACAGTGAGTTACGCCGAAATAGCCGACTATCTGAATGATGAGTTGCCTAAGCAGCAGTTCATATTACTGGAAACTTTAGCAGAATATGTGGCACAATTACTGCTTATTCGTTCCGGAATATCGTGGGTGCGTGTTAGGGTGACAAAACCCGGTATTTTGCCTAAGGTACGTGAAGTTGGTGTACAAATTGAACGACATAACACACTAAATATTATCTCTGATGGACAATCTGTGTGAGTAAATAATCAAAAAATTAAGCTGTTTAGCATTTGAACGAAAGTAATCAATGGCAAATTCAGAAATTTATACTGTTGCACAAATGAAAGAATGGGAAACTGCTGCCCGAGAAAGAGGTCTTGGGGCAGGGAAATTGATGGAAAATGCAGGCAGCCGCATTGCTGAAGATTTGATGAAAAGATTTCCTGAACCGCAAAAAACGCTGGTAATTTGCGGCAATGGCAATAACGGCGGCGATGGTCTGGTGACAGCACGGTATTTATCTGAAAACGGTTGGGCAGTGGCTGTGCTGACTTTCCATGATATTGATGTTGCGCCGCTGGTTGGGTTGAATTTGGCAAAATTACCTGATTCTGTGCGTGTGGCTACTGAAAAACAGTCTTCTGATGTATTAACCGCAGATACACAGCTGGTGATCGATGCCATTTTCGGTATTGGGTTTCATGACCAATTGCCGCAGAAAGTGGCAGATTGCCTAAAAGAAGTAAATGCACACAATGCTTTTAAGGTTGCCATTGATATTCCCAGCGGCGTTCATGCTGATGACGGCACTGCCGCTGAAAACAGTTTTACTGCCATGCTGACTTATGCTTTGCAAGCCTGTAAATCGGCACATGAAACATCACCGGCCAAAGAATTGTGCGGCGAAGTGGTTTGTATCAATATAGAATGATTTCATCGGCAGGAATCTACCTAAAATCTTATGCTCGCAGCTCATTAAAATCAGAAAACAAACCTATGTAGTTTACACATATCTACACGGTTTAAGTTAATGAGATTCCATCATCTTGAATCTCTTTGGGTCATATTTCCCCGTTGCTCTGTAGCGTATAATTCCAAAATGAGTACATACCTACAGTTGCTATGTAGAAAGGCAGGAATATAAAAAACTTTATAATGTGTAAGAATTACCCGCGTTATTTACACTTTTCATCAAAATAAAAATATTTCTCTAGTACCTCGTATGGTGTCGCCCCGTTAAGTGATTTATGGGGCTTCACCGTATTGTAGTAGTTGATGAAGCGATTTAGCTCC
>NZ_JQKE01000083.1 GCF_000745895.1 Stenoxybacter acetivorans DSM 19021
GACAGCAAAGGTGCCGTATTAAACAACCAGCGCGGCAGCAATCCTTATTTAAATCACGGTACAGCAAAACTGATTTTAAATGAAGTGCGTTCAAGCAAACCCAGTTCGATTAACGGCGTAGTGGCGGTACAGGGCAATCGCGCCGACGTGGTGATTGCCAACCCAAGCGGCATCAGCGTGAACGGCGGCGGTTTCAGCAATGTCGGACGCGGGGTTTTAACCACAGGGATACCGCAATTCAAAGACGGCAACCTCAGCGGTTTACAAGTAAAGAGCGGCAATATCAGCGTGGGTAAAAACGGTTGGGATGGACGCGGAGCCGTTTTTACCGACGTAATCAGCCGCAGCGTACAACTGCACGGCGCATTGCGCGCCAATCAGCTCAGCGTCTCGGCGGGGGCGGCAAACGTGGATTACCGCAACGGGCAAATCACCGCCGCGGCTGCCGCCAAACCGCCGTCGGTTGGGATTGACGTAGCGCAGCTGGGCGGCATGTATGCCAACAGCATCACCCTGATGACCAATGAAAAAGGCGTGGGTGTTAAAAATGCGGGCACACTGCAAGCGGCGCGGCAACTGGTGGTCAGCGCAGAAGGCAAACTGGAAAACACAGGCACAATCCGCACCACAGCCGCCGCCACCGAAACCGCCCCCACCTATTTGCGCTTAGCAACGGCGGATCATTTGCAGCACACCGGCAAAATCGAAGCCAACGGCATGATTTTACTGGAAGCGAGTAAAGACATCACCTCAAGCCCAAAGGCGGTTATCCGGCAAAACAACGACAAACACACCGCTGCCGTTTTGCTGGATGCCGGTGGTAATCTCAACTTAAGCAGCGGCAGCACCTTACACAACAAAAACGGCAGCATCAGCGCGGCGGCAGGTAAAAACTTCACACTCAGCGGCACAATCAACACCGATACCGGCGGCATACGCCTGGCTTCACAACAAAATCTAAACAGCAAACAAGCGGCACTCACCGCCAAGCAAGACATCAGCTTATTAAGCAACGCATTTATTTACTTACAAGACGGCAATACCCTTAACAGCGGCGGCAATTTACATCTGGAAGCCGCACAGCCGACACCCACCGGCAATCAAACCGGAATCCACCTAAGCGAAAACACCTTAACGGCAGCAGGCAGCATCACCGTTTTGACAGACGGTTATATTAACAGCCACAGCACCCTCAAAGCAGGCAAAGATCTGTCTGTGCAAAGTGGTCAGGAATTGGATTTTTTTGTCGGCGGCAGCCAAGCCGTACAAGCGAACAACATCAACCTGTACGGCAAAACCGTGAATTTAAGTCAAGGTATCCGCAGTCAGGCAATGAAACAAGCCCGTCCCACCTTAAGCGCGCGGCAAAACATCAATATTCAAGCGGGACAAATCAACACCGCCAAACTGGATTTAAACGCCGCTTCAGGCAGCATGAACCTTACCGCAGATAAAGGCAAAATCCAGCTGGACAGCAACACCCGTCTGAATGCCAAACAAAACATCAACATCAGCAATTTAAGCACAGCGGCCATTGATGCCGCTTCTTTAAACGCCGCTGCCGCGAACGGCAAAGTATCGATTTTGGGCGGCGGCGATGTGCGTTTAAGAGGCAATAACCAAATCAGCGCCAACACCGGCGTCAACATTGGTTCGGTTGGTGTCGGCTCCCTGAATACCGATCAACTGACCGCTGCCGCCCGAGCCGGAGATGTGCAGCTCACCGGCAAAAAAAGCATTACAGCCGGCAATATCAGCCTCAGCGGCAATCAAGTGTATCTGAGTGCCAAAGGCGGTTACATTACCTTAAACAAAGCCCGGCTCACGGCAAACAAAGGCAATATTGCCCTGGAAGCCAAAAACGCGATCAGCCTGAGCAACAGCCAAAGCCAATCTTCCCACAACACCGTGATTGCCGCAGAACAAGGAGCGGTTACATTAAACCAAGTGAACGCTTCAGCCGGCAAACACCTGGCAATCAGCAGCCGCAGCAGCCAAGTCTTAAGCAACCACCAACAAAACAGCCTCAATAACCAATTCACCGCCAACGGCGTATTGTCAATACACAGCAGCGGCAATCAAGTACTGAACAACACCCGCATACAAGGCGGTGCGGTTACCCTGAAATCCAATAAAGGCAATCTCGGTTTATACGGCAGCAGCAGCGCCGGCAGCCACCAACACGACGTATTGGGCAAAGACACCCAACTCAAAAACATCAACGGCAACCTCAGCATCGAAAGCGGCGGTGATACCATTATCGCGGCAGGACACAAACTGACTGCCGATAAAGACCTCGATATTCGTGCGAACAAAACAGTGAAACTTTTGGGCGTAAACGGTAATCAAGGCAGAACCAGCAGTAAGATTGTCGATATAGAAGCCAAAGGCGATACCCGCTTGGTTGGCGGTTCAGTACTGCTGCAAGGCAGCCGCATCATCAGCAGAGGCAATTTAAGTATTGCTGCCACTAACGGCAACATCATCATTCAAGCAGTAAACAGTAACAGCACCAATCGCAAGCCTTTGGATACCATTTACACCATCAAGCGTGACCGTGATTTATTGGCAATGCGTATCCAAGAAATTGCCGCCAAAAATCCCAAAGATAAGCGTTTAGCCGCATTGCGTGCGGAACAAGTACGCTATGACTTCTATCTGCAGCGGCTGAACGGACAAACCAACGGCAATGAACACCGCACCGCTTATCTGAGCGGCGGTAAAAACACCACAGTATTTGCCAAACAAGGCATTCAGATCACAGGAGCGGAGCTGGTTGCCAAAGAAAAACTCATCCTCGAAGCCGCGGGATTGTTACCCGAAGTGAAAGGTGAAAAACGCCACGCCATCGAGATTGACAGCGTTACCGATACCCATGAAATCGGCAAACCCAATCACGATAGCTACGACTATGCACAGCTGAATATCCCCTCCCGTTTACTCGGCCGCCAAGGTGTCAGCATCCGTGCCGCCGCACAAAGCAATCAAGCCAATCTGAGTATCAACGGCAGCCATGTGTATGCCATTGACGGCAATATCGACATCAGCGCGTACAGCGATGTGTTATTGGGCAGTGCGGAAAACGAAGGGTATTACAAACGACACAGCACCAAAACCGAATGCAAAAAAGTCCTGGGGATTAAAGTCAAATGCAAAACGACAGAAAAGACCGATCAAGAGCAACACACCGCCCCCGCCCCCGTTTGGCTGAACGCCGGTAAAAACATCAGCATCACCGCCGGCAGCAACCTCACCGCCGAAGCCACCCAATTCTATGCGTCCAACGGCAAAGTGAGCTTAACCGCCGGCGACCAACTCAGCCTAATCGCCGTAGATGCACAACACTACAAACACCGCGAAACCAAGAAGAAAAGCAGCTTTATCGGCATCACCGTCAACAAAAGCGGCGGCAGCAAGTCCATTCTTAATCAAAGCAAACTGCCCACCAAAGTGATCGCCAAAACCGCCAACACCCAATCGGGCTGGCACACCCTTTTGGAAGGCACCGAGTTTCACACCAGCCTGAAAGGCGCGAATATCCAAGCGGGCGTTGGCCCCAAAGCCCGTAAAGACGCCAAAATCATCTTACAAGGCATCGTCAAACGAGTCAGCACCGAAGAGAAACGCCAATCCAGTTCCGCCGTATGGCAAACCCAAGCCGGCAGCGGCAGCGTGGTCGAAACCCTGACTCTGCCGCAATTCAACGGCCCCACCCAGCCGAAACTCACCGCACCGGGCGGCTACATCGTAGAGATACCCAAAGGCAAGCTTAAAACCGAAATCGAGAAACTGGCCAAAACCCCCGAACACGCCTACTTAAAGCAGCTTCAGGTAGCCAATAATGTGCAATGGCAGCAAGTGAATCTCGAATACCAAAAATGGAATTACCAACAATCGGGGCTGACCGGAGCGGGTGCGGCAGTGATTGCATTGGCAGTTGCTGTTGCTACTGCGGGTGCGGGCGCACCGATTGCCGCCGGGGCGGTTGGCAGTGCCATGCAAACCGCAGCGATATCGAGTTTAGCCACGCAAGCATCGATTTCCCTGATTAACAACAAAGGCAACATCGGCAAAACCCTGAAAGAGCTGGGCAGCAGCAAAACCGCCAAAAACTTAGCCGTGGCGGTGATCACCGCCGGTGTCGCGGAAAAAGTGGGCGGCAATGCGGCGTTAAACAACATCAGCAATAATGCGACACTGAATCAGTTCACCGTCAATCTGACCAATTCGGTATCCGGTGCGATCATCAGCACCGCAATCAGCGGCGGCAGTGGTGAAGAAGCATTAAAACAGGCGATATTGTCGGCATTGGTGCAAAGTGTGCACGGAGAAATCGCGAGTCAAATTAAAGGCACATTCAGCGACCAATACATCGCCCACAAAATCGCCCATGCGGTCGCGGGTTGTGCGGCGGCAGCGGCGAATAAGGAGAAGTGCCGAGATGGTGCAATCGGGGCGGCAGTGGCGGAGATTTGGGCAGATGCCAACCAACCCGCTAACGGCTATTACTACACCGATACCGAGCGGAAAAAACTGATTGCCGAAAGTAAATTGGTGGCGGGTACTGTTACTGCGGCAATGGGCGGCAATGTCAATACCGCTGCCAATGCAGCACACACAGCCGTAATCAATAACGGCGTTAAAGACAAACTTGATGAACTGATGAAGCTGGCAAAAGAAAACAAACAGCTTCAAAAAGCCATTGAGGGAGTGGATACTGCTCTGCGAAAAGGCGATGTAGAAGCCTTAAAAAGAATACAAGGCAAGATTCGTGTTTACTTGGCGCAAAAAGGCACGGCACATGGCTCGGATTTGGAGCTGCATGTATTAGCCAGCTTACACGTTATCAATGAAGTATTGCTGCCAACCAATGTGATTGATGCCACCGGTCCGATTGGTAAAGGGATTAAGAAAACAGTTACGGTTCTTAAAGCAACAGAAGTTGCCAATGTAACGGGTAAAGCAACTGCTTATTCACGTATGCCTGTTCCTGTTCCGACACCTACTGTTACCAAATCGGGGGAGAAACTGACTTATCAATCCAGTTCTAAGCATACACCGGGTGAGCAAGGTTTTAATTCAAAAGCAGGGATTGAACCTCGTAATTCTTTTGAGTTGTTTAAAGAGTCGAAGGTTATTACTGGTGATGTAAAAGCAAGATATGCCCAAGATGCAGAGGGTAATATACATCGTTTCTCTATAACGCAAGGAAATCAATATCATTGGTCAGGTTGGACAGGTGATAAAAGTAACAAATTAACTTTAAAACCAGAAGTTAAAAAAGAATTTGATTTAAAAATGAAAGGAAAATCGTGATAGTAGGCAAACCTAATAACATGGTAATGATCCAACTTGACCAAACTTACATAGAGGGTTTTCTAAATGATGAAATTCCGTCAGGTGTTTTTAATTTCATTATTGACGGTAAATTTTATCCAGGAGAGGGACTTATGCAAGAATTGTGGCATATTGTTGAGTCATTAAAAGACCTTTATTGCATGGGGATAAAAAAAATTCAATACGATTTAGGCAATAGACCATTATCCAGTATTGATTTTGAATGGGAGGATGATAACGAATGGAGAGAACGCCCCAAGTATTTAATTGATTTATCGGCTGATTTTTTATATGATTATGGTTTCGGCTCTTACCTTGGCTTTGACGGTGATGAAGAGCGTTTTATTTTTACCAATGATCATTTTATCACTGTTGATGAAATCCGATTACCGAAAGGCACTATCGGCGAGCTTATTAATAGCTTACCTTCTGCAGAAGATTTGAAAGTACTCCATATCGGCAATTGTCAAATCACCACATTGAAAGGGCATTAAATCGCTTTTCAGGTAGCTTGATATATTATCAGGCTATCTGAAATTTTTTTATAAACCAATTAATAACTCTGCTTGTTATTAAATATGCTACTTGTTAATGATTTATATTTAAGGATAAAAGATAAATGAAATGGATTTATCCGAAAGTGATTAATGAGTTAAAAAATGGGTGCACTTCTTTTTTAAGTGGAAATATTAATATAAAAGAAATACAATCTATTATTTATAATGCTGAGCATCAAATTGCTTCTTTAGAAGAAAACTGGTTCAGAGAATTATTATTTTTGGCAGAGAACGAAATTGAATTAATTCAATATACATTTAATAATGAAGAAATTACTGCTAATGTAATCCCTATCATTGAGAGTATTCTTAATAAAATTGAAAACTATAGCTAATAAATTTCAGGAAACCTGAATCATCTATCGAGTAGAAAAAAACTGATTGCCGTAATCAATAACGGCGTTAAAGACAAACTTGATGAATTAATGAAGCTGGCAAAAGAAAACAAACAGCTTCAGAAAGCCATTGAGGGAGTGGATACTGCTCTGCGAAAAGGCGATGTAGAAGCCTTAAAAAGAATACAAGGCAAAATTCGTGTTTACTTGGAGCAAAAAGGCACGGCACATGGTTCGGATTTGGAGCTGCATGTATTAGCCAGCTTACACGTTATCAATGAAGTATTGCAGCCAACCAATGTGATTGATGCCACCGGTCCGATTGGTAAAGGGATTAAGAAAACAGTTACGGTTCTTAAAGCAACAGGAGTTGCTAATGTAGCGGGTAAAGCAACTGCTTATTCACGTATGCCTGTTCCTGTACCGACACCTACTGTTACCAAATCGGGTGAGAAACTGACGTATCAATCAAATCCTAAGCATACACCGGGTGAACAAGGAAATCGTTGGAATGCAGGAATTGAACCTAAAAATTCTGTGGACTTATTTAAAGATTCTCTGCAACTCGATCCAAAATTACCAACTCGATATACTGTTGATATAAATGGAGATATTCACCGGTTTTCATTTGATAATGTTAATTCATATCATTGGTCAGGTAGTACTGCTGATAAACTGACCAAATTAGAAGTTAATAAATTATCAAATATTGTTAGGCAAGAATTGAAAAAAATGGGAGGTAAAACTAAATGATTATTGGTGATTATTATAATTTAATGGCACAGATAGAATTAATATATATACCAGGTTATCCAAATGATAGAATTCCACTAGGCACTTTTAATTTTATTATCGATGGAGAGTTTTACCCCGGCAAAGGATGTGATATTGAATTATTTTATGCTCTTGATAGTTTTAAAAATAACTTAGAATGCGGACTAAAATATATTACTGAGGATTTAGGTGATACCTCTTTATACAAATTAGATATATATAATATTTTAGATAATGCTGCTGAAGGTAATCCAAATAATATAATAGAATTATCTAGGGGATCAATGTTAGCAGAAGATCATGGCTTCATATGCCTACTTGGTTTTGATGGAGATGAAGAACGTTTAATTTTTTCTAATACAGGATATAAAAATTTCCAAGAAATTCGTTATCCAAAAGGTACGGTTGAAGCTGTTATCCGAAGTTTGCCACGCAGTAAAGAATTACGAGTTAAAGTTGAAGGAAATCAAATGATTACGTATATTGAAAAAAATGATATTTAATTTATAAAATGATTTCCAGGCAAGCTCAAATATTCAGGTTGCCTGAATATTCTATTTCATGAATATGTTTTCTAATCCTGTTCTGAAGTCTTTATCACCGACCCGCGAGCCATTCGCTATTTCCCCAAAGAAGTGCAAGAAACTTTAAAAGCACTGGCGAACTACACCAAAGTGCCATTGGTACAGCAATTTGAATGGAAACCGTATTTCGAGGGTGCAGGTAAAAACCTACTGGACGGTTTCACCGGTACCAATCTGCCCACCAGCGGCAATAATGCCGACTATCTCAAAGGCGCATTGAAATCTTTTGCTGGCGCAGCAAGAGACGGTCAATCCACAGGTTTGGAATACACCATACCGATTGATGTTTACCGCGACAATCCATGGAATAAAAAAGACCCTTACGAAATTGCTTCTAAAGAAGAATTATGGGGCGGATACATTGCCTTTATCACTACTGCATTGGGACAGAAAGCAGCAAACCAGCTCAACGGATTACGCACCAGCTATTTGAAAGGAAAAATATCTCGAGCCGAATATGTCAGCCGTATTCGTGAAGCACAGATAAATAATAATTTTTACAGCGACAATCCTTCCTATCAGCCAATTCAAGACTCTCCTAGAGAACACATTGGTATGCAACGGCAAAATCCCACCATTAAAACGAAGCAAATAGAGATTTACATCAATGGAGAGAAACACATTGCCACCGCAACGGGCAACGTCCCCAATCCTGTTCCTGTGTTTCAAGGTGTATCAGAAGCGGATATTAAAGAATATGCTGCTCGACTGATGAAAGAAATCGGTGGGAATGGGAAATTGCCCCCAGCCAGAGACGTGGGTAAAGGTAAAATTATCCATACCTATAAAAACCCCAAAACAGGCCAATCGATTAGTTTACGGAATTTCTCCAGCAGTGCCGATTCGACTGGTGCGAAATGGACAATTGATTTTAATAGAGACCCTGTATTTGGATTGGATAGTAAAGGAGTAGGAATAAATGACGAAATCAAATTTAAATAAATTTTTTGCAGAAAATCTGACCAATACAGAGATTGTTGATATTGAAGAATATGTAGTCGATTTTCCTGAGAATTTTCATTATTCATCTGGTTTATGGGCTGTTTGGGATTACATGGATTATCTAGGCAAAGAAAAACAAAAATTTGTTTTTTTGTATGCCTTATACTATTTATTAAAAACCAAACTTATCCGTTTAGGCTGCAATAATCGGTTATTGGATATTTCTCCAGAAGAAGCCGTGCAATCTTTTATTGACCGCTGGCCGCCTGATGAATGGATTTCTAAAACTATGGTTATTTGTTATGTTATAGACAGATACGAAGACAGTGAGGAAGAATGGCATCTCAGATACTGGACTATCGGTGATTTAGTTTGGGTTTATCCTGATGGTGAATTATCATGGTCTATGGATGCAGCAAATATGGATGACCCTGAACCCATAGAAGAATTGCCTTGGATTAAATCAGCGCAACAATCTTAATTGTTTTTAACTTTTTCAGGCAGCCTGATAACTTATTTCAGGCAGCCTGAAAT
>NZ_JQKE01000084.1 GCF_000745895.1 Stenoxybacter acetivorans DSM 19021
CTGCGCCTGCGCTTTGAGCTTGTCTTGAATGGCTTTTTCTACTTTTGCCAAACGCTTCATGCCGTAACGAACTTGTTTGAAGCGGCGGTTAGTGCTGTTTTTAGGCACGAATACCTGTAACCGCGCTTCTTTCAAGACTTTATAGATGGTGGGTCTGCTGACGCAATAGGTAGCCGCCAAATCAGAAACGCGGACATTTTCTTCTGTATAAAGCCGCCAAATTTCTTGACGCTGATAGGGCAGTAAACGGGTTCTTTTATGAATATTCATTACAGTATTTTCCTATAAATACTGTAAACAACGCTAGGAATTCTTACACCCGCTCGTATCAATACTGCATGTTTTTTTCCAAACAAAATGCGCCAATCCAATGTTATACTTGATGCGATGCCATATCGGCAATGGTTTGTTCCATCGTATAAAAGCAAAATAATATCAGCAAGGGATACGTTTTCATGAGCCCACAACAAAAAGACCCAACACTTTCTTTTGAAGAAGCTGCCAATTCGCTGTCGGAGATACTTGATCAACTCACGCATCAGTCAGAACACACGGAATCAGAAGCAGAAAGCCATGCAGCAGGTTCAGTCAATCTGAATCCGCCGCCGCGTACTTCAACACTGTCTGAAGCCGCTGCGGCTTTGAAATCGTCTTTGCGCACGCCCACTAATTATCAAGTCAATCATCAGCCTGCCGCGCCTGCCGCGTCTGCCCAAGCGCCAAAGACCAATAGACCGATTGATAAACATCCATCACCGGAGCAACATACTCCGGAACAGCATTCTGCGGAACACAGTGTTGAACACAAAATACCCCAAACATTTGAGTTAGTGCCTGAGCCAGAGCCTGTTTTACATAGTACCCATAACACGGCAACACCCAAAACCCCCGATGTTTCTGAGCGCCACCCACCTGTACTGCACCCGGTGTTGGAAAAATTGGCGGCAGAGGCTGTGCGTTCAAATGCTTCAGATATTTTTATCTGTACTGATTTTCCGCCGGCACTCAAAATAAACGGCCAGCTGTCGCCCGTACCAGCGAAACCTTTATCGCCCGATGAAGCCGCGAAAATTGTATTCTCTTCCATGAATTTGCTGCAACAGCGTGAATTTACCCAAGAATTGGATTTAAATTATTCCATTAAATCCAAAGATGGCGTGCGTTTTCGGGTAAATGCTTATCATGAACAAAACCGCATCGGTATGGTGCTGCGCCGCATTACCACTGAAATCCCCACCATAGACGAATTACTCCTGCCGCAGCCGCTTAAAGACATCTCCATGCGCAAACGCGGGCTGGTGATTGTGGCAGGTGCTACCGGCAGCGGCAAATCCACTTCCATGACCGCCATGCTTGATTGGCGCAATGAACATTCTGCCGGACACATTGTTACTATTGAAGACCCAATTGAATTTGTTCACAAACCCAAGAAAAGCATTGTTACACACCGCGAAGTCGGTATTGATACCTTAAGCTGGAGCAGTGCCGTGGAAAATGCAATGCGCCAAGCACCCGATGTGGTGTGCGTGGGCGAAGTGCGCAATGAAATGAGCATGGAACACGCTTTGCATTTGGCACAAACCGGACACTTATGCTTATTTACCATTCATGCCAACAATGCTGCTCAAGGGATTGAGCGGGTATTGAATTTTTACCCCGAAGATCGTCATCAGCAAGTTTTGATGGATTTGGCACTGAATTTGGTGGCAGTGATCGGGCAGCGGCTGGTGCCCACCAAAGACGGCAAAAGCCGCCGTGCCATTGTGGATTTACTCATCAACACCCCTGCCATGCAAGACTATATTCTCAAAGGGGATTTCTTTGAAATTAAACAACTGATGAATAAAGCCGGTTCTGACGGTATGCAAACTTTCGACCAAAACCTGTTTGATTTATACACCCAAGGGCTGATTGAATACGATGAAGCCTTGCGCCACGCTGATTCACCCAATGATTTGCGCTTGCGCATCCAACTGGCTGAAAAAGACCGCGGCAGTAGCCAAAGCGGCAGCGATTTTGATTTAAGCAATTTGCGAGTGATGCGCTGAAAAAAAGTGCCTGAAACACAATATTCAGGCAGCTTTTATCACTGAGTTATTTCTCCCAAACCACACGCCGCGCTGAACCGCTCCTTTCAGGGCAAGGTGCAGCGTGTTTCTGTTCAGAAGGGCGGGGTTTTAAGATCCGCATAGAAGAGCGATTAAAACCGATACCGGTAATGATGGATTTGTTACTTATTCGGCTATACGTTTGGTAAAGCATCAATATATTGTGTAATCTCCTGTATTTTTTCAGCGGGCAGATACTTCAGTTCTTGCCGACAACCTTTTTCGCTGATTAAGCCCAAGGGTTGCGCCACAAACATCCAGTTTACTGCATGAAAAATACCGCCCCATCCGCCTGTGGCATAACCTTTGATGTCTTCCATGCGCGGGCTGCGCTGTGCAAACACTTCTTTCACGGCGCGGTAGGTATCGGGATAGGGTGTGGTACTGACTTCTTGCCAAAATGGCGTATCGCGGCGCGGACAGTCGTAATGCATACGCAAAAAATCACGTATGCCATTCCAACACCATTTATTGGCTTCATTGAATTGATCAATGCTCAAATCCGATACCACCCAGCCGCTGTGGGTAACCACGCGCTCAAATGCAAACAATTGTTCCAGCATTTGTCCGATAGACGTGGCTTCCAAGGGTTCAACAAAGCCTGATGATAAACCCAGTGCCATGATATTGCCTTTCCACACTTCGGCATAATGACCCGGTTCAAAATTCAGGGTTTTTTGCGGTTCAATTTCCATTTGAAAGTAATCCGAGATTTCTTTCAATGCCGCTTCTTCAGACAAATATTTGCTGCAATAAACATAACCTGCACCAATGCGCTCTACTAAGGGAATCTGCCAAATCCACCCGGCTTTCATGGCAGTGGCGCGGGTAAATAATTCCGGGTTTTTACCCTGATGCGGCACATAAAACGGAATAGCACGATCCAACCACAGATAATCTTTGAATGAAGTCCATTGCCGTTTTAATTTTTTATCAATCACTACTCGGCTCAAGCCGGATGCGTCAATTAAAAAATCGGCACGGTAAGCACCTTCGTCGGTCATTATCTTTGCGGCATTTTGGTGCGCATCCATAAGAATATCTATCACTTCGGTTTGCCGATGCAACACGCCGCGCTCAATGGCCTTTTTTTGTAAGAATTTTGCCGTTCGGTAACTGTCAAAATGGAATGACGTGGTGATGCCGGTATTGCCGTTTACCAGCATTTCCGCGGCTTCTTGCTGCGACACCCGCTGCTTAATCGCAGGAAAGCCGTTCACTGCTTGGTGCAAGGGAATGCCTCGTACAAACAAACCGGAAATTTTCGGCAAAAATCCTGCATATTGGTCATTGAACGGTGCTTGGCGCGGATCAATGAATAAATGATAATACTCATCGTTTTTTTCACCCGTGCGCCAACCCTCGTAGCAAAAACCCCATTTCAGACTGGCTCCGGTTTCCTGCATAAATTCACTGGTAGGAATGTTCAGCGAATTGAGTGCATTCACAATATTAATCAACCCGCCTTCACCCACCCCGACAATGCCGATATCGGGCGATTCAATTACTTTAATCGCCGTTTGCGGCGGAAACATTCGGCGTAATACCAAAGCAGCAAACCAGCCTGCCGTACCGCCGCCGATAATGACGATGTTTTTTGCTTCCCGTAAATCCAACATACCTATCCTTTACTGTGTCTTCAGATAGCGCCGATAATTCAGCCCTGCTGATAACGCGGGATCCCCCCTCATTTCCTCAGGCTGCCTGAAATCGCTGTTAAACTTAAATCATGGTGATTTATTTTTTAAGTTCGGCAAAATGCACGCGCGGCGCAGCCGCTCAACAGCGTAATACACAATTAACTTTGATTACTGAACCACATCGCTTAAATCAGGTTGAATATCCGATTTTCAGGCGCAGTTCACGCAACACAGCTTTCCGTACAAGGGAAAGTCAGCAATAATGTGCTATTGCTTTAAGTTAATTGTCTGAAAAAAGGAGACACCCGAAAGCATCTCCTTTTTGCTTCGCTTTTAACCAATGATGAATTGGTGATTTGCCAGCAGTTCTTCCAAAGTGGTATCCACGCCGTTGAGTGTTACCAATGCGGTTTTGTTGTAGGCCGCACCCGCACCATCACGGTCAATGCTTACCACCGTATTACCGCCTTGTTTATCCACACTCAGGTATTGCGCAATAAGATCGCCGGCATCCATAGTGGGGATACCATTGATGTAGTGCGCCGCACCATCGGCGTCGGCAATATAACCCACCAGCAATGCTTTCACATCAATCACATCGGCATTGGGTGTTGCCTCTACCGTGCCCACTGAGAAATCGGTAACCGTATCTGAACCATTACCGCCGTCCGCGCTGTTGTTCAAAAGCTGATACACCAAAGTGTCATTGCCGCCGTGGATTAAGTTAAATACATCATTGCCGCCTCTGCCATAGAAGAAGTTATCGGCTGCGTTGTCGGTGAACGTATCTTGATGATCACCGCCGGTTAAACCTTCAATATTGACGAAAGTTGCCGATCCAAAGCCCGTGTTTTGTGCTGCCGTTTTTGATAAATCCACGGTAACACCGCTGCTTGCCAGCTTGTAATCCACCACGTCAAGACCACCGGTATTCGACCATGTGGTTACGCCGGAAACCGTAACGAAACCGCCGCTGCCGTTGTACAAGTCATTACCTAAAGTAGCGAAGAAAGTGTCGTTATAACCGGTACCCACAATACCCACTTGGTTACCCGATGCAGGGCCGGCATCGGCAGCATTATTGCCGGACTCTGCGGTGAGTACATAAGCATTGTCGGGTTCTGTTGCTTTCAAACCTGCCCAAGCAGCGTTCACGTGTTCTACTGTATTGGCGGCATTGCCGTTGATGGTTACACTGGCGACACCCCCCACGTCTGCCGGCGTATTGTTTTCCTGACGCAAAATCACGGCACTGTACGTTTTGCCGGCATCCAAACCGTAGAAATCAACAATGGCGGTGCTGTCATTGGTTTGGTTGCCCGATTGGGGATTGATGATTTGTGTTGCTACGGTTTTTCCTGTGGCTTCATCAACCAAAAGCACCGTGTTGTTGTAGAACGAATTAATACCCTCTGCATCCAAAATGCGCAGGTGCAAACTGGTACCGTTTGCCACTTGGTTTTTGTTTTCGATGTAAGTGGTTTGTCCGTTTAGGGTGAAAATCATCAAATCACGGTCACCATCCCAATCAATATCTGCTGAGATTGCCCCCGTTACCGGTCCGCTGTTCGTACCGGTGGTTGAGCTGGTGCCAATCGTGGTTTTGCCCACTTGTGTCAGCAAATTGGTGGTGGTAAAGCTCACCGCGCTCACACCCGTACCGGCAGAAGTATTGGTGTATAAATTCACCGCATCAGCCTGTTTGGCGGTTGCTACGCCGCCGTTGCCGGCACCATTACCCGACATGCCCGGCATTTCAATCACGTCCATTTTGCCGTCGTGATTCCAGTCAGTGGCAATGGATGCGCCGCCGGCAATGCTGTCGGTGAAGGTAAACATACCGTTTGCAGTGGGATTACCCACACCGTCGCCGGCTGCACCCACGCCATCGGTTCCGCTTGCTGTGCCGGTATCGTCAAAAATCAGCTTGCCTGTACCATTATTGAAGTAGATTCGGCTGGCATATTCCGCTGCGCGCTCGGCATTGTTTGTGCCGGATGAAGCGGACGGGCTGGTTAAACTGTCATTGCCCCTGCCTATGAATAAGTCCATATAGCCATCGCCGTTGAAGTCTGCCCAAGTCATGGCTACCCCGTTGCCTACTGCCGGATCAACCTCACCGCCGCCTGCCTGAAAAACGTTATTCACTATTTGAGTAACGTCCCAATTGTCGCTGTTGGTGCCGTTCACAATCACCAAGCGTGCGTTATTGGTAGAACGTCCGCCCAGAGCCGCTCCGTTTTCAGAAATACGCGACCCTGAAGACACAATCTCGCGTCCATGGAAAGTAAAGTCCACCATGCCGTCATTATTGATGTCCACTCCGGAGAGCTCTTGATCCGGCAGCGACTGGTTAAATCCGTTAATCGGTGACAAGCTGGCTGAATAATTATTGGCAAAATAGCCGTCTTTGGTCATGCCCGCTACAGTGCCATTGTTATTCAATACGATTTGTGAACCATGCCCGCCTTGAGTACCCGAATCGTTCGGCGTTTGGTCGCCATAGACAATATCCAGCAAACCATCACCGTTTTTATCAATCCCGATAATCCCGCCATACCAAGACCATGTATTGGCACTGAGATTAGTATCGGAATTGCCGGCAAATTCACCGCTTTGCGGTGCATTTCTGTTTGCACCCACTTGATAACCAACATAACGATTGGCCAAAGCGGCTGCACCGGTGTTATAAAACATTTGCTGACCGTCATTGTAGTTACTGTCAACAGCAAACAAATCCATCAAACCATCACGGTTGTAGTCTAAGAATGTGGCGTTTTGCACGTAGTTATTGGCATCATAACCTGTACCGCCCTGATTGCTTTGCAGGTAAACACTGGCAAAGTTACCCAAGCTGCCGTTGTTGGTGGCAGTGGATTCCAGCATGTGCTGATTGGTGTGAAGCATCCACAAGCCATCTTTGCTCAATGTTACTGCTGTGGCTTTTTGCTGCGGATCACCGCCGCCTGCGCCCACATTCATAACCGGTTCAGGTGCAACCACCAATTCATTGGTACTGTCGTCCTGAGTAATCAGACCATCTGTATCTTTCAGCTTAGCCGATACGTCATACGTACCCACCGGCAATGCGTAAGCATCAGGAATTTGTACATACCAAGTGTTGTTTTTCGGATCAACCACAACAGTACCGTCTTGCGAGCTGTAGGTTTTACCATTTACGGTAACTTCCAAATATTCGCCGTCCAAGATTTTGAACGCAGTGCTGCCGCTGATAATCGGCGTGGTATCAATGGTGTTTTGCGGATTCATGGTTACGGTTAAGTCAATCGTAATGGTGAAATTATTGCTGCTTACACCAATATTGCCTGCTTCATCTACTGCCGCTGCATACCAAGTGTATGTTTGACCGTCTTTCAATCCGTCCAGCATGTATTCCCAGCTGCTGCCGGTTACTGTTGCCGTGCCGATTTCCGCGCCGGCAGCAGTAAAGATGCCGATGTGTTCATCAGAGCCCAGCGTGCCGTTGAGTGTGCCTCGCAGCAACGGTGTGCGGTCATCGGTACTGGTATTACTGCTGAATGCACCGGTATTGACACCAACATCGTCCAAATAGTCGATGATGGTTACGGTTTGAGTGGGTGCAGTTGCATCAATACGTACCGTTTGGGTATCTGTAGAACCGACTATACCGGCCACACTCACCACCTGCACATCATAAACATAATTACCATCGTTCAATGGCGTAATGGTGTCATATGTCCACGCACCGGAAGCAAGCACTGCCAAATCCACCCATGCACCGCCGTTCACCCGAATTTGCGCTTTTTCACCAACAGCCAATGTACCGGTAACTGTGCCGCTGATTGCGGGTGTGGTGTCGGAGGTAATCCAGTCATTTTTCGTGCCGGTATCATTAGATAAGCCGGTAATCTCAATCACCGCAACAGATGCCGCATTGCTGATGGTAACTTGCTGCGTATCGGTTGAGCCGATATTGCCTGCCGCATCAATCACACGCACATCATAGGTGTGGTCGCCGTTGGTTAATACAGTGGCATCAACATAATTCCAGTTCACACCGGAAACCTGCACATCAGCCCACGTACCGCCATCTAAACGGATTTGTGCTTTTTCATCTGAACCCAAAGCCGCTGTCAGTATGCCGCTCACGGTTAAGGTTGTATCGCTGGTAATCCAATCACCCACCAAGCCGGTATCTTCAGTTATAGCAGTGATGCTGATTGCCGCAGCCGGTATCTCCGTATCAAGGATAGCCGTCACAGTATCGGTTGCCGAATTGCCTGCCGCATCTTTTACATCAACCTTAATACGGGTGTTGCCGTTGGGGACACCGCTTAGATTCACCACGTCGCTCATCGACCACGCATCATTGCTCACAACAGCGGTACCAGCCAGCATTTCCACACCGACACTGCTGATGATAGAAATGGTAACTATTTGACCATCTTCTACATTCAGCGTTGTGCCGCTGATACTCACTACCGATGCTTCAGCCCGATTGATGTAGTCATCACCCATCACCGGTGTTGTGATATTAATCACCGGCATCACCAATTGCACGGCATAAGCACCCGAACCGCTGATGCTGTCACTGTTGCCCGCCGCATCGGTAAACACAGCGGTAACGTCCACTCGTTTGTCACTGTCTGCCAGCAAGTCTGCACCCGCTACATTTACAGACCAATTTGTGCCGTTCACCGTGGCAATGTAAGTCTCACCGCCCACGGTTACCGTCAATACCACATTGGCATCTGTCGGTGCATTGGTTAATGTACCCGTAATCGGTACATCAGTACGCAAAGACTCTTCGCTGTTTACCACACCATCACCGGCAATGGTGCTGACTGTAATGGCGGTACTGCTGATGTCTGGTTTAGTGGTATCCACCGTCAAAGTAACGCCGGCAGAAATCGGACCTTCGTTACCCGCCGCATCAACCACACGTGCAGTATAGCGATAGGTGTCATCTGCCAAATTGGCGTTGTCGTTGAATTCCCATGTGTTGCCGTTTATCGTGGCAACACCCGCTTCGGCTCCGTCGCGGTACACCACCACTTTCTCACCCGCAGCCAAGGCGGCGCTTAAGCTGCCTTTGATCGTCGGGTTGGTGTCGTCGGTCGGTACGCTGAACGCAAAGTCCCCTTGTTTGCTGCCCACATCATCGCCGTAGTTCACGATGGCAACCGTTTGTGTCGGCGCGGTGGTGTCTACGTTGATGGTGAACGCGTTGGACGGCGCACTTTCGATGCCCGACGCGGTGGTGACGATCGCGGTATAGGTGTAGCTTCTGCCGTCGGTCACGCTGTTGTTGTCGGTAAACGTCCAGTTGTTG
>NZ_JQKE01000085.1 GCF_000745895.1 Stenoxybacter acetivorans DSM 19021
GAGTATGCCGTCTTTGCCTGTCAGTGCTTGACCTGATTGAAGCTGTTTAAGTGCTGTTTTAAAGTCGAATATGGGGTTGTTCATGTGTTGTCTCCTATTTGGAATAGTTTAGGGGATTGACACAGATTTTTGAACACTACCATCTAAATCAACCACAGAAATCACATCACCCCAAAACCACCAATTCGGTGGTTTTGTTGTTTTCAGGCAGCCTGTGTAAACAGTCTGCCTTTTTTGCTGCCCGATACAGGAATGGTAAGGGCGGTAACCGCAGCGGAAGCCATTTTTTCAGAGTAAAACTACGATAAAACTGAAATTTGATAACGATTGAACGCCTGAAACACAGGCTGCCTGAATTATTTCAGGCAGCCTGTGTTTCAGGAAATAATGATACAAACTCGGCAAATTGTATGGCTTACGTATGTCATCATTAAATTTTGGCTGTTACCAATCTGATATTGTTGAATACACACGGGAAACACAGTAAAAAATCCAATATTTTCAATATCAATTCAGCTGAATTCCGCCAAAAAATCAACAATACTGCGTACTCCGAAACACCGCCGAAATTAATTCAAATTTTCATCGGCTAACGCTCGCCGCCGATAACGCCCGTAAACAGATAAAGCTGCCAAAAAACACGCCAGCAAGCCAATCAGCCAAATACTGCCGCCCAAGCGCATATACGGCGTTTGTCCGCGATAACCCACTATCTCGGCTGTCAAAGTTTGTTGCGTATCCGGCGGCAATAAAGCAAGTACCTGCCCTTGCGGATTGATTACTGCCGTCATGCCGGTGTTGGTGGCACGCACCATAAACCGCCCCATTTCCAACGCCCTTGCCTGTGATTGTTGTAAATGCTGATCCATTGCCGCCGATTTGCCATACCACGCCATATTGCTCACATTGGCAAGCAAGCTGGCTTGTTTGGCAGAAGCAATTAATTCATCGCCAAAGCTGTCTTCATAACAAATATTGAACGCCACTTTTTGTTTGCCCAGCAATAACGGCGCTTGCGCCGCACCGCCTCGGCTGAAGCCTGCCAGCGGAATATTCATTTGGCGATATAACCATTCGGTAACCGCGGGTAAGGGAATGTACTCACCAAACGGCACCAAATGATTTTTGGCATAAAACGGCAAATTGTCTTCTGCGTCAGGATCGAATGCCGATAGATTAACCACTGCATTTAAATAGCCCTGCCCGTCTGCCGTGTATTGCGCCATGCCCGCCGCTAAGTCTGAACCATTGCGTTTGGCTTGCGTGGCAAACGATGCCAGCAATCCTTGCGGCAGATTTTGACGCATTTCGGGAATGGCGGTTTCCGGTAGAATCACAATATCGGCATGGCTTTGTACCACTTGGTTGTAATACTGCTGCACCGTTTCGGCAAATATTTCCGGCCGCCATTTCAAAGTTTGCTCAATATTGCCTTGCAACAATGCCACGCTGTTTTTACTGCCGTCAGGCTCGGTAAACGATATGTGCTTTAAACCTTCACCCAGCAACAGCAAAACCAGTGCTGCCGATAAAAATACTGTTCGCTGAATCCATTTTTTGGACAAAATCACTGCGGCAAGCAAGGCTGCCAACAAAACCGTTGCCAAGGTTACCAAATGAATGCCGCTGATTGGTACAAAACCCGCTAAAGGCGACTCGGCAATTTGCGAATAACCCGTAGCCCCCCAGCCAAATCCGGTTAATGCCCGCTCTCGCGCAAATTCAGCCAGCGTCCACAACATCGGAAACACCGCAATCAGCCGCAGCCATTGCGACAAGCAAAATTTTTCCAGTAGCCAAAAAACCATCGCCGGATACAAAGCCAAATAAGCAGGCAATAATAAGGTCAGCGGCAGTGCAAAAAACTGCGTCAAACCCGCCACATTATGCAACGCAATATCAATCCAATAAAATTGTGCGGTATAAGCCAGCAAACCCCACAAATATGCACTGCGCACCATGTATTGCGGACGAATTTGCGTGAGCAGCAACAGCAAAGCCAACAGCAACGGCATCAGCCAAAACAGCCGATACGGCGCAAATGCAAACGGCGTCAGCAGCGCAGACACTGCCAGCACCACCCAATAAAGCCACGGCATACGCAACCGCTCTAAACATGATGCACAAATATTCATCATGGATTTTCCTTGTTGATTATTCCCCCGTTTATTGCTTTCAGGCTGCCTGCTGCCGCTTCTCGCGCCAAGCCATAATCGGCAGCACCACAACACACACAATTGCACCAGTAATGACGCCGATAACCAAGCTTGCCAGCGTTCCGATTAAGCCCACATCCCAATGATGCGCATGAAGCCATTCATGCACAAAACCCATATTGTGAGCAATGATACCGCCGCCCACCATAAACATGGCAGCCATACCCAGCACACCCAAACCACGCATCAGCCACGGCACTGATAAAATCAACCCGCGCCCCAATGCCTGAGCAAAAACCGATTTTTTGCGATTGAGCCATTCGCCGACATCATCAAGCTTAACAATACACGCCACCAATCCGTAAACGAACACTGTCATGCCAATACCAATCATTGCCATTACTATCGCTTTTTGCAGCATCGGCATATCCGTTACCACACCCAACGCAATGATGATGATTTCTGCCGACAAAATAAAATCCGTGCGCACCGCACCCTTAATCTTGGTTTTTTCATCAATGATCTCGTCCGCGGCAACTGCTGGCGTGTCATGTGTCTCTTCACCACCGTGCCGATGAGTGATTTTGTGCCACAATTTTTCCACGCCTTCAAAACACAAATACGCACCGCCAATCATCAATAAAGGCGGAATCAATGCGGGGGCAAAAAAAGCAATCAGCAATGCCAGCGGCACTAAAATCACTTTATTGATGAATGAGCCTTTCGCCACTTTCCACACAATCGGCAATTCGCGGTCTGCCGACACACCGGTTACTTGATTGGCATTCAAAGCCAAATCATCACCCACCACGCCGGCTGTTTTTTTTGCCGCCATTTTGGTCATCAACGCCACATCGTCCAACACCGAAGTGATGTCGTCCAGCAAAGTAAACAAAGAAGCCAGTGCCATAAATTTCCCTTTAAGATTAAAATGATATTTTCAGGTAATCTACTGCATCAATACCAATTATTTTTTCAAAACCGTTGATTGAAATTCTTCTTCCAAACGCTTCGTTGCCGGCTTTATTTTCATACACCAACACCGCTATCATGGCTTCTGCCATGCAAAAAACGTTATTTCTTTCATTTGAATTTAGCTGTTACAAAATTCAAAAGAATTCATTGCGGTCAATAAATTTATTATAAAAAATAATTCTTTAACATTAATCAAGCAGAAAATCGGTTTGTTTCAATTTTTCGTTTTCAAACCCATTTGTACTTAAAGAACAACAAAACAATGGCAGAAATCAACATTGTTCTGAATATCATCTTATCAGCAACAGGCTGCCTGAAATACTTTTTATTGACGCACCACCATTCGCTGCCGCCGTGTTTCACTCAACACCATGCCTGCACTCACCGATACATTCAAACTTTCCACCGTACCGAACATTGGAATTGACACCAGCACATCACACAAATCACGCGTCAAACGGCGCATTCCCGAGCCTTCCGCACCCATCACCCAAGCCATTGATTCGGGTGCATTGAAGTGAAACAAATCGCTTTCACCCGCCATATCCGTACCCACCACCCAAATACCGCGCTCTTTCAATTCTCGCAAAGTACGTGCCAAATTGGTTACCGTGATATACGGCACGGTTTCTGCCGCACCGCAAGCCACCTTGCTCACCGTTGCATTCAACCCCGCGCTTTTGTCTTTGGGTGCAATCACCGCGTGAACACCCATGGCATCGGCAACCCGCAAACACGCACCCAAATTATGCGGATCGGTAATGCCGTCCAACACCAGCAGCAACGGCGGCTCGGTCAAGTGTTCCAGCACATCGTCCAAATCAACATAATTTTTAGACGCATCAATAAATCCCAACACACCTTGATGCCGCCCTTGTTTACTCAGCACATCAAGCCTGCCTGCATCTGCATAAATCACCCGCACTTTTTCAGCGGCGGCTTTTTCCAGCACATCGCGCATTCGTGCATCATGTTTGCCTTCCTGCACGTATAATTCAATAATGCTTGTCGGATTTTGCCACAACCGCGCATTTACCGCGTGAAAGCCGATAATCAATCGTTGATTTGCCATTGGTTTACCCTACAAAATAACGATGCGGATTATAACCGTTTTACCGTGTTCCCGTTTGATCGGAAAACTGCCCATTGCCAAAGCGCAAGCAACAAACTACCATGTTTACCAAAAATACCCTTTCCCGCAGAGAGCATGATGAGCAAAATCCAAGCCGTATTCCAACAACTGAAAGCACGTAACCAAGCCGCCCTGATTACCTACATCACCTGCGGCGACCCTGATTTAAACAACACACTGTCGCTGATGCACACACTGGCAGAACAAGGCAGCGACATCATCGAATTGGGTGTACCGTTTTCCGATCCTATGGCAGACGGACCCATTATCCAAACCGCACACGAACGCGCCTTAGCACACCACATCAGCTTAGACGATGTATTAGACACTGTGGCACAGTTTCGCCAAAGCAACCAACAGACACCCGTGGTGTTAATGGGCTACCTGAACCCCATTCACCGCATGGGTTATGCCGCATTTGCAAAAAAAGCCGCCGCATCAGGCGCAGATGGTGTATTGACTGTGGACTGCCCCGCCGAAACCATTGACGATTTACAGCAAGCACTCAAACAAAACGGCTTGGATTGTATCTTTTTAATCGCCCCCACCACCACCGATGAGCGCATTCAAACCATCGCTGCCAAAGCAAGCGGCTTTGTCTATTATGTATCACTCAAAGGCGTAACCGGTTCAAGTCAGTTGGATACCGCCGAAGTTTCGCGTAAAATTGAACACTTGCGTTCATTGATTGACATACCCGTGGGCGTGGGCTTCGGTATTCGTGATGCCGACAGTGCCAAGCGTGTTGCCGCCGTTGCCGATGCAGTGATTGTCGGCAGCCGGATTGTGGACATTATCGGCTGCAATCCCAATAATCCCGCCGCAGCCGTTGCCCCTTTGGCAGCAGAATTAAAAAATGCGGTTGCCGCAGCGAGAAATAACTAATCCAAACCCAAATCAGCCGTTTCAGGCAGCCGTTCAGTACTTAAGGCTGCCTGAAACCAATATTAATAAAACTTCAGCACCGCAAAAAACGTTTTCATCTTGATTACTGTTTTCTCGTGCGGTTATCCGAAAGAGAACATCATGAGCTGGCTTGATAAAATTTTACCGCCAAAAATCAAACACGAAGAATCGGGAAAATCCACCATTCCCGATGGTTTATGGCAAAAATGCCCTTCTTGCGCCGCCACCTTGTACGCCTCTGATTTGAAAAACAATCAGCAAGTTTGCCCCAAATGCGGCTATCACAACCCAATGACTGCCCGAGAACGTCTGAGTTTATTGCTGGACGAAACCGGCCGCGAAGAAATCGGCGCAGACATTACGCCCGTTGATATTCTCAAATTCAAAGACAGCAAAAAATACCCTGACCGCCTAAGCGCGGCGCGGAAACTCACCAAAGAAGAAGACGCACTGGTGGTCATGCGCGGCACGATTAATGGCGTTGCCGCCGTGGCAGCGGCGTTTGAGTTCCGTTTCATCGGCGGTTCTATGGGTTCTGTCGTGGGCGAACGTTTTATTCGCGGCGTTCAATCAGCCGCCCAAAACCGCTGTGCCTTTATTTGTGTTTCCGCTTCCGGCGGTGCGCGTATGCAGGAAGGCTTAAACTCATTGATGCAAATGGCAAAAACCAGTGCAGCCTTGCACTTATTGAGTGAACTGGATTTGCCTTTCATTTCAGTATTAACCGACCCCACCATGGGCGGCGTGTCTGCCAGTTTTGCCTTTTTGGGTGATGTGGTTTTGGCTGAACCCAACGCCTTAATCGGCTTTGCCGGTCCGCGCGTCATTGAGCAAACCGTACGTGAAACTTTACCAGAAGGTTTCCAGCGCGCCGAATTCCTGCTGCAAAAAGGTGCAATTGATCAAATCGTTGACCGCCGTGAACTGAAAGCACGTTTAGCCAAATTGATTCGTGTTTTGCGCCGCGAACCGACGCAAGCGGCATAATGTTTCATTCTTTTTAATTCGGAAAAAATATTACTCAATAACAGGCTGCCTGAAAACATTTTCAGACAGCCTGCAGCCTGTTTTCCATTGAGGCAAATGAACTTAAGGAGCAATAATTATGATTACCGTCAATACATTACGCAAAATGAAAACGGAACACCAAAAAATTGCCACACTCACCTGCTATGAAGCCAGTTTTGCCGCACTTATGGACAATGCAGGCGTTGAGGTTTTGCTGGTTGGCGATTCTTTGGGCATGGTGGTGCAAGGACATCAATCCACCTTACCTGTATCACTCAAAGACATGTGCTACCACACTGCCGCTGTCGCTCGCGGCAGCCGTAACGCCATGATTGCCGCAGATTTGCCTTTTGGTGCGTACCAACAAAGCAAAGAACAAGCATTCGCCGCCGCGGCGGAACTCATGTCAGCCGGTGCGCACATCGTCAAATTGGAAGGCGGTGTGTGGATGGCGGAAACCACCCATTTCCTGCAACAGCGCGGCATTCCGGTATGGGCGCACATTGGCTTGACACCACAATCGGTTAATGCTTTCGGCGGCTTCCGTGTACAAGGCCGCGGCGACACTGCGGCACAACTGACGCTGGCAGATGCCAAAGCACATGAAGAAGCCGGTGCAGCCATGTTATTGCTGGAAGGCATTCCCGCCTCTTTGGGCAAACGCATCACTGAATCTGTATCTTGTCCCACCATCGGTATTGGTGCAGGCGCAGATTGCGACGGACAAGTTTTGGTGATGCATGACATGCTGGGCATTTTCCCGGGTAAAGCCGCCAAATTTGTGAAGAATTTTATGGATGGTCAAACCGGCATTCAGGCTGCCGTTGCTGCCTATGTTGAGGCAGTCAAAAACGGCAGCTTTCCCGGTGCGGAACACATTTATGCGGATTGATTGACTTGATCATTTGGTATTTCTCAGCAAAACCATTCAATGATTGCCGTCAGAATACACAGTATGTCAGACAGCCTTTTTATTTTTAGAAATCACATACAGCCAAACGACTGCCTATTTTTACATGGATACAACTTTGCCGCATGATGAAAAAAGCAGTTTGGCTATATAAAAAAGGCTGCCTGAACTTTCAGGCAGCCTTTTATTGATAAACACTTATTGGATTGTTCGCATCTACGCCACCCAATGCGCATTTGCCAGCAACTGCTGCAATTCCAGCGTTTTATCGGCAAACTGCCACGTTTCGATTTGGTAATATGTACTGCTGAACGAATTTTGCACCGTTAATTTATCACCGGTTTGACCATTCAACACCGTTAAATCATTGCCGACACGTTCCAAAAATATTTCATCGAATAACACATCGGTCAATTTAATGGTATCGGCATTGGAAGGATTGCCGTAATCAGATACCTTATCTTGTCCATGCCCTTTGGCAAACTCATAAACATCAGCACCTTTGCCGCCCTGCAAATAATCATTACCTGCACCGCCGATAAATGTTGTGCCGTTATTTGAACCATATAATTTATCGTTACCCGCACCACCATCTAACAGGCTGCCTGAAGTGAGTGATTGGGCATAGACGGTATCATCACCATCGCCCGCATAAACATTGGCTTTGCCTTTCCATGCGTTAAGATCAATATTGTCATTGCCCTCTGTACCCTGAAAACTTAATCCAATTGTGCGCAGCTGTGCCAGCGTTAAGGTTCGATCGGCAAATTCAAAAGTTTCAATTTCATAATAACTGCCATTGAAGAAATTTTTCAGACGAATAAAATCATTGTCGTTGTAGCCGTATAACAAGAAATCGTTGTTATCTTTTTGGAACAATACTTCTGAGAAGTTAACATCTTTAAAACGTATGGTGTCGGCATTTGAGGAGTTGCCGTAATCAGATACTCTATCTTGCCCATGCCCTTTGGCAAATTCATAAACATCAGCACCGCTGCCGCCCTGTAAGTAATCATTGCCTGTGCCGCCAATAAATGTTGTGCCATTATTTGAGCCATACAATTTATCGTTGCCAGAGCCGCCATCCAACAGGCTGCCTGAAGCAATATTGCCGGCACTAATCGTATCATCACCATCGCCCGCATAAACATTGGCTTTGCCCTGCCATGCGTTAAGATTGATATCGTCATTGCCGTCTGTACCCTGAAAACTCAGCCCGATTGTGCGCAGCTGTGCCAGCGTTAAGGTTCGATCGGCAAATTCAAAGATTTCGATTTCGTAAGTGCTGCTGCTGAAGAAATTTTTCAGACGAATAAAATCATTGTCGTTATAGCCATACAGCAAGAAATCATTACCTTCTTTTTGAAATAAAACTTCTGAGAATTTAA
>NZ_KN050775.1:0-2627 GCF_000745895.1 Stenoxybacter acetivorans DSM 19021
TGTTTAACAGTTTCTTAAGCAAAAGCAGCAGCGGCAAAACCACCATTACGGATATTGATTTAAACGGCAGTTTATACAGCAACAACCGCTTGCTTTCAGGCAGCCTTTTTGTTGTTTTGAATGAGGAAAAAGGTGTGAATTGGCGGGTTTGTAAAAACCTCGTTTCAATGTTGTACATTTGAAAAAAAGGGGAGTAGTATGCCAAAAAATGTAAAGCGTCATTACACTATTTATCTATATCTCAAGGAGATTGGGTAATGTATTCGATGAACCAAATTTTACTAAACAGGCTGCCTGAAAGTATGGGACTGAGTTTCCGTGCTTTCAAGTAGCCTGTTTGTGTTTAAAAAAATAGTATGCAAAAAAGTAACTTGGGGAGTAAAAAATAATGGCTTTGATTTTTTTAGCTATTTTTTTGAGTTGTATCATCATTTTTGCCTTAATTGTTGGCAAACTATCAAAAAAATGGGTTGGCAGATTGGTTTTTTTAGTCTTATTTGGTTTTATGTTTGGACATGATATTTACTCTCTTGTGCAATTTAGATATTTATGCTCCAGCGCAGGGCAGTATATTTATCGAAAAGAAAAAGCCGATGGATTTTATTATTTAAGAGATGATTATGCTGTAACTTCATTAAAACCTGATGGTCATGCAAAAAGTTTCTTGAATCAAGGATATTCATATATTGAAACCAAAGAATTTACAGGAAAATGGTTAGCACAAGGCTATTTGAGTAGTGGTGATTATGTTTTTTATCGATTTTCTTATGATGAAAACGGAGATTTAAAAAAAGAACTGATTCCAGAATTAAAAAGCGATTATGAATACAGTCATGGCGTGAATATACCTGTTTTTAAATACATCAAAAAATCGGAAGCATATGTTAAAAATAGGCATACAGGAGAATTATTGGGTGTAACACGTAATTTTTCAGTTTCTTTACTGAGTAAATTAATGAGTTATTTTTTTACCCAAGTCGATGCCAGCATGGTAACTGATTGTCATATAAAAATAGATATAAATAAAAGCCTACCAGAATCAGCACTTATTCCTAATTAAAGTATTGTATTAAGTTTTTAATTTTTTTTAACTTCCAAGCAAGGACTAAAATCATGAATATCCAAAATCTTTCTCAATATGCGTTATTAGCGCAGGCTTCTTATGCTTATCTTGAGAACTTTAAAGATAAAAATGGGGATTATAAAGAAAGTATTGTTCAGGATGCCCTTATAGACGTAGACAGGGGTAGTTTTGCCTCAAATCAAGCTGAAAATTTTGTCAAAAATTACGAAGTCATCAGCCACCAACCCAATACCTCCAGTGGTTTTTCTGCCACTATTCTCAGAAATAAAGAAAGCAATGAAAATATTTTTTCCATTCGCGGAACAGAATTAAGTAGCTTAGGTGTTGTTATTAATGACGGTGCAGCTGATTTTGGTGATATTGGTTTTGATGGCATTGCCATTGAGCAGGCGATTGATTTATTTAATTATTTGCAACGCTTAACAGCTGTCAAAGGGCAGAAAGTTTTACAGCTGTCCCATAGTAAAATAACAGTAGAAGATGATGAACATATTACTTATCAAGAAGGCATTTTCTTCGATAAAATTATTACCGCTGAAGAAAATGGTGTTTTAGCCAATCAAATGTTTTCGATTGTCGGACACAGTTTGGGTGGTCATCTAGCCATGATTTTAAGTCGGCTGGCAGGTGATTTTGTTACACAAACCATCACCGTTAATGCGCCGGGTTTTGATACGGAAATTGTACCCGGATTTGATAATGCAGAAACATTTTTTACAGAAGTAAGAATACTGATGCAGGAATATGGTTTTTCTGATTCTCAGATAAAGGCGCAATACAATACTGACAATATGACTCATTTGGTAACAGAAAGCAATTTAGCAAACGATGTTATTTCAAAAATTGGAACAGTTCCCGGTGAGCAAACGCCGGTTTATGTTGAAATCGGTTCAGCATTAGCAGGGGATTTGACCGCACACAGTTCTGTATTGCTTTCAGATGCCCTCGCCCTTCAAGCGGTATTTTCTAAATTAGACAGGAGTTTTGACTTAACACAGGCATATCAGATTTTTCAGGCATCAGGGCTGCCTGAAAGCCAAATGCTGGACGCATTGCGGTTTATTATCTTGGGTGATTCTGTTGCTAAAACCAAAGCTGACGATCGAGAAAATTTTTATAAGAATTTATATGAACTGGAAAAAGCAATTGATGAAATCCCGTCAAAGGATTCAATGTATTTCCAAATCACCAATTCAACCATTGCTGCTCAAAATACAGCAGAAGGTTTCGCACATCGCTATGCTTTAGCCAAACTCAACGCCTTTGCGCTTGTTATTGGTGCAGATTATTCTCACGATACCAGTGGCGAATTGGATTTATACGATACCGCAACAGGAGAAATCACAGAAAATTGGCTCAACGACAGAAACCAATTGCTCATCGTTAAATCAGTATTGGATAAACATGATCTTTCTTATCAACATGTTGGTGATCATTCATACGGCGGTTATAACGATTACTTAAAGGGCTATCCTGAAATGCGCCAATTTATCGGCAAAAACATCAAAATGATGGATACATCATCAGGGTTGTCTGTTGAACT
>NZ_KN050775.1:4392-8186 GCF_000745895.1 Stenoxybacter acetivorans DSM 19021
GACAGTTATTATTTGTTTAACAGTTTCTTAAGCAAAAGCAGCAGCGGCAAAACCACCATTACGGATATTGATTTAAACGGCAGTTTATACAGCAATAATCGGCTGCTTTCAGGCAGCCTTTTTGTTGTTTTGAATGAGGAAAAAGGTGTGAATTGGTGGGTGTGTAAAAGTCCTGCTTCAGCGTTGTACATCTGGAATAAAGAAGAGTAGCATAGTACAAAATTTAAAATAGCACTACATTATCTAACAAAGGAAAAGATGATGTGCTTGATAAACCAAATTTTATCAGACAGGCTACCCGAAAGCATGGGGAAGAAAATCTATGCTTTCAGGCAGCCTGCTTGTGTTTAAAGAAAAGAGGCTGATGGTTGCAATAGCTCTGTTTGATTTTAATTTGATGCCAAAAAAGGCAAATTAGAGAGTAAAAAATAATGACATTGATTTTTTTAAAAATGGTGGCTGCTTTTTTTGGCTGCATCATCGTATTTGTGCTGATTGCATATATTGTCGGCAGCATATCAAAAGTATGGTGCGGTATATTGACATTTTTTATATTGTTTGGTCTTATGTTTGGGCATGATATTTATGTTATTCGGCAATTTAATCATTTGTGCTCCAGCGCAGGGGATTATATTTACCGAAAAGAAAAGGTTGATGGATTTTATCGGCTAAGAACCAATTATCAAGTAACTTCGTTCACATTTGATGATATCGCAAAAAGTTATTTAAACCAGGGATATTCGTACATTGAAGCTAAAGAATTTACCGGAGAACGATTGGCTACTGGGCGTTGGACAGCTGGAGAGTATGTTTTTTATCGATTTTCTTATGATAAAAATGGAAATTTTAAAAAAGAGCGTATTCCGGAATTGAAAAGCGATTATGAGTACAGTAGTGAAGTCAATATACGGGTTTCTGAGTACATTGATAAATCGGAAGAATATGTTAAAAACAGACATACAGGAGAATTATTGGGTGTATCACGCGATTTTATAGCTTTAGGAGGTAAATTTATGGGTTATTTCTTTCGAGACGAAAATGGACATGCGTACATGGGTACTGGAAATGATTGTCATATAAAAGTAGATATAAGTAAAAGCCTACCAGAAGCAGTGCTTATTCCTAATAAATCATTGCATTAACTTTTTAAGTTTTTTAATTTTAACAAGGATTAAAATCATGAATATTCAAGACCTTTCTCAATATACTTTATTGATGCAAGCTTCTTATGCTTATCTTGATAAATTTAAAGATGAAAGTGGATCATATAAAGAAGGTGAAGTTCAAGCTGCCCTTAGAGGTGAGAAAAAAGGTGATTTTGCCGAAAAACAAGCAGAAAATTTTGTCAAAAATTATGAAGTCATCAGTCACCAACCCAATCAAACCAGCGGTTTTTCTGCCACTATTTTTAGAGATAAAGAAAGTGGTGAAAATATTTTCTCTATTCGCGGTACAGAGCCAAATATTTCTTGGAAAAATTGGATAAATAAAGATGAGCCTGTTTTTGATCCTGATATTCAAGCGGATATTGGCGATATTGGTTTTAACGGAATTGCATTAGAACAAGCCGTTGATATGTTCAATTACTATCAACGGGTAACTGCTGTTAAAGGGCAAAAAATCTTGCAGCTTAAATGTGAAGAAAGCTGGCTTGCGTGGTTAAGCGTTATTCCCGGTCCGGTGGGCATGCTCGGTAAGTTTGCTGATTGGATGCTGGAAACCGTTACCTCTGAAGAAGTGATCGCTACCGAAACGGGGGAATTAGCCAATCAAGAATTTACTGTTGTCGGACACAGTTTAGGCGGACATCTTGCTACGATTCTAAGCAGAATAGCGGGCAGTCAAGCCAAAGCGGTTTATACGGTAAACGCCCCCGGATTTGATACCGATTTTGTTCCATTGAGCGATCAAACGGAAGCTTTTTTTGGAAATATCCAAGCGATGTTGGTTAATGCAGGGTTGCCGGTGCACATGGACAGTTATTTTGAAGCAGACAAAATGACACACATGGTTACGAAAAGCAACGAGGCGAATGATGTTATTTCTATGATTGGTACAATACCGGGCGAACAGTCTGGCAATCTATGCCGATGTCCCCGATGAAGGGAAAGCTCATTCATGTAAAATTCTAGCGGATTCATTGGCTGTGCAGGTATTGTGTGTTGAATTGGATAATCAATTGGATTTATCTGCTTTATATCAATTATTCAGTGCAGTGGCTGTTAACGCTGCTGCGATGCTGGATGATTTACGCTTTTTGATTTTAGGTGATAACATCAGCCGTACTTTAAATGATGACAGCGAAGACTTTTATACAAATTTATATGATTTACAAAAATCACAAAACTATCAAAATCTGAAAGGCAGTGTTGAATTTCAAATTACCAACACCAGTATTGCCGAACAAGATAATGATGCTGCATTGGCACACCGCTATGCTTTAGCCGAACTCAATACTTTTGCGCTTATTGGTGCAGATTATTCTCAGTACAATACCAACGGAAAATTGGATTTGTACGATAGTGCAACAGGAACAGGACAAATCACAGGACAAATCACAGAACAATGGCTGGCAGACAGAAATACATTTTTATCTGTTAAAAATATTCTTGATAAATATGATTTAGATTATCATAAAGAATTTAATTTTAACTATAACGGTGTTAATGAAGAATCAAGTAAATATCCCGAATTAAATCAATTCAAAAATCAGAATTTAAAAATGACCGATGCCAATACGGGAATATCCATCGAACTTATCGGTAGCGGTATGCAGAAAACCATTCAATTCGATGACAGCAACAGCAATATCCTCAACGGTACATCAGATACCGACCGCTTATACGGCGGTTTAGGCAACGATATATTGGTCAGCAACGGCGGCAACGATTATCTTGAAGGCGGCATTGGCAACGACACTTACAAACTGATGAATGATCGGCATCTTTCCACTATTTTGGATACAGACGGCGACGGTTGGATTGAAGTCAACGGCTCTTCATTGCAAGGAAAAACCTTTTGGCAATTAAGCCAAGTGATTTTGGGTCAGCCCGTTACCAATATTTATTATACCGAACAAGAAGAATACCGATTATTAAAACAATCCGATCAAGATTGGTTATTATCGGTAAAAGTTGATAACAACTATCAAGACATCGCCGTATTGCAAGATTGGAAGAGCGGCGAATTAAGCATCACCCTCAGCGACGAAACCGCACCCGAACCACCGCTTGACCCCAGTCTGCCGCCCAGCGGCGAGGACAAACACGGCTTTGATCTTAACCATTTCCTCGGACTCAGCAACCAGTATTTTGCCTACGATGCGATGAATGCTCCCAATGGTGTCAAAGTGCGCGGTTCGGATAAAACTACGTCCAGCTTTATGGGCAGCCAACAAGACGATATTTATTACACCGGCGATGCCCCCGGACACGTGGTGCTGACCCGCGACGGCGCGGATAAAGTCTATGGCGGCACCGGCAGAGAATATGTACTTGCCGACAGCGACACCGTAACCGGTTGGATCGACACCGTTTACGGCGGCGGCGGTGTGGACATCATCATGGGCGGTGGCGGCGGCGATTATTTATATGGCAACGACAGCAGTGAAACTTATAAAACAACCACCGCCGACAGCGGCAAAGAAGGCGATTGGCTGGGTGGGCAGCACGGCAATGATTGGCTCTATGGCAGCGAGCGGCGCGATATGCTGTTCGGCGGCGACGGACGAGACCACATATTGGCAGGTGCAGGCAATGATTTGATATTGGGTGACGCCAATTACACCGCCAATC
>NZ_JQKE01000088.1 GCF_000745895.1 Stenoxybacter acetivorans DSM 19021
TTATCAGATTGATTGCGTATACTCGGATAACGGGACAGAATACAAGGGAACGCCGGAACACGCTTTCAGGGCGGTCTGTACAGAACATCGCATCAATCAAAAATTTACCCGAGTTGCCCGCCCACAGACCAATGGTAAGGCAGAGCGGGTTATCAGGACGTTGATGCAGATGTGGCACGATAAAACACGCTTTCAGGACAGTGAGTATCGAAAGCTGGAGCTAAATCGCTTCATCAACTACTACAATACGGTGAAGCCCCATAAATCACTTAACGGAGCGACACCATACGAGGTACTAGAGAAATATTTTTATTTTGATGAAAAGTGTAAACAACGCGGATAATTCTTACACATGATTGTTGCCAGTATTGCAAAAGCCATCGGCATTGCTATGATGCGGCGGCAATATCGCAAGGACATCAGCAAGCACAAGACTGCGGCAGTATTGATAATAAAATATTTGATGTTGGGATAAGGAAACAAAAGAGAAGTAGCGGTAATGAGTAACAAGGGAATGAGAAAATACTTTTTTGTCATAACATTTTGCATGGTAACGATTTTATTGGGATGATTGAATAAGGAGAATTGATTTACTGAGCGGGTGTTTGCCAAACAGTATGCACGCCAGATGAATGCTGCGCGCGGCAGCGGATTTTACCGCTTCGGCAGCGTTAAGTCTTGCCGATTTTCTATTTTAATTGACAATGGCGGCATCGCAGCCGATAACGGCTGATAATGCTTGCATATCGTGTACGGCGGCATCAACAAACGGCAAGTGATGTGTGTGTGCGCCAAACCAAATGGTACGCATTCCCAAGGCATTGGCGGCGTGTAAATTATCGGCGTTGTCGTCCACCATGATGCAGTGCTTCGGTTCGGTTTTCAGTAAGGCGCACACGTTCAAATAGGCTTGCGGTGCGGGTTTATACAACAAGTCGAAATCATCGGTACCAAAAAGAGCGGTGAAAAACGGTGTAATTTGCATGGCATCACACAGGGCTTGCACATAAAAAGCGGGCGCGTTGGAAAAAACGGCTTTATTACCGCGCAGCTGTGTCAAGACTTCTCGGTTCATTTCCATGGGTTTTAAGGCAGCCAATATTGGTTCCAGCGGATGGCTTTGACGCAAAAAATCCATGATGTTGATTTGCGGGTGGTGTTGCTGCAAGCCCGCGAGTGTTGCGCCGTAGCGATGCCAATAATCTTGGCGCAGATTTGAGGCTGCCTGAAAATCCAAGTGCAGATTTTCTGCCAAATAGGCGGTCATGCGTTGGTTAATGAGCTGAAAAATGCCCGCATCAGCGTGGTGCAGGGTATTATCAAGGTCAAAGAGCCACCAAGTGTCGGCTGTTGTCATAAAGGTGTTGTGTTTTTAAATGGCTTGCGCGGCGAACAAGTATATGTATGCCGATTTTATCAACGGCAGAGCAGGTTATTCGGCGGTACGGTATCAAGAGAATAGAAGATAAAAATACAATCAGCGGGTTCAAAAACTAAGCCGTCGTTTCCGTTTCCGCTGCCTTGTTGGATAACGACGCTTGCGGCATGTAATGCAATTTGGCAATAGTGGGGTTGTTAATCAGTTGGTTTAAAGTAAATTGGTCCAAATAGGTTAAAAATTGCTCTGCCGCACCCGAGAGAATGGGTGCGAGGCAGCAGCAGGAAATCAGCGGACACAATTGTTTGTTGCGCATACACTCCACAATATCCACCGTTTCCACCGATCGCACCACTGTGCCGACATTGATGGTTTCTGCCGGTGAAGCCAAGCGCAAGCCGCCGTTTTTACCGCGCACGCTTTCCAGAAAACCCAGCCGCACCAATAAGGCGCACACTTTCATTAAATAACTTTTTGGTAAGCTGTATGTTTTGGCAATATCGGCAATGGTAATCAATTGTTGATTATTGACGGCGGCATAAATTAAAACGCGCAAGGCGTAATCGGTTTGTTGGGTTAGATACATAATAAACTTTGTAAACTTTAGATGTGATCAAAACACAAATATTGGGTATCTTGTGTTATGGCAATGCACAAAATATTGACACAGGACAGTAAATAAAAGGATTGCCGTATGGTTTGACGGCTTGTAATAGTCGGTTATTTTCAGGCTGCCTGAAAGTGTACCGATGCCGTTAAATCTGCCATTATTCGGGCGGTTATCAAGCCAAGGCATCAATCCATTCTGTAAAAGTTATTGAACAGAAGTCAAGCGGTTTGTGCGGTTGCATTTGTATTTAAATAACGGTTTTTTTTGTTCAGGCAGCCTGTGAATATGCCTGTCTTTCGGTATTTCAGCTACAGAAAACGGCTTGTTTGAAACCAAATTCTGTTTCAACCAAGCCGTGATAATACCATGCAGATGCGATGATGAACTAACCGGTACGTTTACTGCCAAGCAAACGGCATACTTGCCAGAATACGCACAATGCACCAACAATAAACACCACATCACCAAAGGTGCGAATCCAGCGCAATGTTTCTAAGAAGCCTTGCTGCATAAAGCCTTCACTTCTTGCCAGCCACAAACCCTCGCTGATGCTGGCATGCGCTTGAATGATGCCGACAGGCAATAAGCTGGTGGCAATCATCAGCACAATGCCCCCGTTCAGCGACCAAAAGCCGATTTTCATCAATTTGTTGTCAAACGATGTGTTGGGGCGCAGATAACGCATAATCAACAATACAAAACCCAATGCCAAGAAGCCGTAAACCCCAAATAAGGCAGCATGAGCATGTACGGCTGTGGTATTTAAACCTTGTACATAATACAGGGAAATTGGCGGGTTAATCATGAAGCCAAATACGCCTGCACCAAACATATTCCAAAACGCAACCGCAACAAAGCAATAAATCGGCCAGCGCAAGCGTTCCATCCATGCTGCTTGTTTTTGTAAACGCCAATGCTCATAGCCTTCATAGCCCAATACGACCAGCGGCACGACTTCTAAGGCTGAGAAAGTAGCACCCAGTGCCATGATGGGGGTGGTTGTGCCGGCAAAATACAGGTGGTGGAACGTGCCGGGAATGCCGCCCAGCATAAACAGGCTGGCTGAAGCCAAGGCGGAAACGGTGGCGATGCGTTTGGAAACCAAGCCTAAATTGACGAAAATAAACGCCAGCGCGGCGGTGGCAAATACTTCAAAAAAGCCTTCCACCCACAGATGAACCACCCACCAACGCCAGTATTCCATGATGGATAAATGGGTGCGCTCACCATAGAATAAGCCCGAGCCATAGAATAAACCCACTGCCAAAACAGAAGCAAAGAATAATGCCAGCAGATTTTTATCACCGGGTTGGCGAAGTGCATTGATTGTGCCGCGCAGCATCAACACCAGCCACAGCAAGATGCCAACGTATTTGGCGATTTGCCAAAAGCGGCCCAAATCAATGTATTCATAGCCTTGATGCCCAAACCAGAAATTCCAGCTCATGGGGATTTTGTGTGACAGGGCAAGGAAATTACCGGTGTATGAACCCACGACCACCAACACCAATGCCCAAAACAATACGTCCACGCCGAGCTTTTGCCATTTCGGGTCGCGCCCGCCGTTGATGATGGGCGCAAGAAATAAACCCGCCGCTAAAAATGCAGTGGCAATCCAAAACAATGCCGATTGAATGTGCCATGTGCGCACCAAGGCGTACGGAAACCATTGTGAAACATCAATTCCGTAAAACGCTTGCCCTTCAATGGTGTAATGCGCTACAAAACCGCCCAAGAATACCTGAGTAACAAACAGCGCAACGGTTAAAAACGCGTATTTACCCAAGGATTTTTGTGATGGTGTTAAGGCGATTTTGGTTAAGGGGTCTTCCGCCGGTGCTTGGGGTTCTTCTTCGTCTTTACCGCGTAAAAATGACCAGAACCAAATCAATAAGCCCACACCCGCAATCAGCAGAATCACGCTGGCAACCGACCACATGATGTTTTCAGCGGTGGGTTTATTGTCAATTAAGGGTTCATGCGGCCAGTTGTTGGTGTATGTGGCGTCAGTACCGGGGCGGTTGGTGCTGGCCATCCAGCTTGTCCAAAAGAAAAAATCACTTAAGTTTTGCCGTGCCGTTACATCGGGCAAGGTATTGTCTTTCATGGCAAAACTTTCGCGCGTTCCTTTCAGCTGCGGATCGTTGCCATATAGCGATTGATAGTATTCACCGGTTTGACGGATTGCCTGAATACGCGTCGGCGACAATATCACTGTGTTGTCTGCCGCCGGCTGGTTGTTGCGGTATTCTTTGATTAATCGGCTTTTTAAAACAGCTTGTTGCTCGTCATCCAGAGCATCGTAATTTTGCCCGAAAGTTTTCTGCGCGGTGATGTTTAGCCATGCTGTTAATTCACGGTGCAGCCAATCGGCAGTCCAATCAGGTGCTTGGTACGCGCCGTGTCCCAAAACCGAACCCAATTGCATACCGCCTGTACTTTGCCATGCGGATTGTCCTTGCAAAATGTTTTCTTTTTCGATAACGGTTTGTCCATCGGCAGATACGTAGCGTTCCGGTATCGGCGGTGCTTGTTTATAGACTTCATGGCCAAAATAGCCAAGTAAAGTGAATGTAACAACCATCACTGCAATTAAGAGATACCAGAGCCGTTTGTATTGTTTCATGGCATAACTCCCTTCTGTTTATTTCGTGTTTGTGGAATAGCATTTATGCGATGTATTTTCTTAAACATTCTTTAATAATGAATGTTTATAGCATTGTATATGGAAAGTAACAGACCAACAAGATAATTAGTTCTAAATAATTACTTAAAAAATATAGTTAAAAATCAAATAGATATATAAAAATCAAGCTGCCTGAAAGGTTTTTTATAAATCAAACATTCTTTTTATAAAAATGTTTGATTTAAATCAAGGTTTATGTTTTCCGTGCGTGTAAAGTGGAACAACGCAACACAAAATTACAAAACTTATAGGGAGCATTGTCATGAATAAAACCGCACTAACCTTATTGATTGCTGCCGCTTTTGCGATGGGCGCATGTTCTAACCAATCCGCTTCATCTGCCGCAAGCGGTACGCAGGGAGGCGATAAAGTAGCAGCAACGCAGCAGCAAGGCGAATTACCGGTGATTGATGCCGTGATGACCCACGCACCTGAAGTGCCGCCGCCGGTAAACCGTGATTACGCTGCCAAAGTCATCATGAAAATGGAAGTGGTTGAAAAAGTGATGCGCATGGCAGACGGCGTTGAATACATGTATTGGACTTTTGGCGGCGATGTACCCGGGCAATTTCTGCGGATTCGTGAGGGCGATGAAGTGGAATTTCACCTTGCCAATCACCCCACGTCTAAAATGCCGCACAATATTGACTTGCATGCGGTAACGGGTCCCGGCGGCGGCGCGGCTTCTTCATTAACTGCACCGGGTCATACTTCTACGTTTAGCTTTAAAGCACTCAATCCGGGCTTGTATGTGTATCACTGTGCCACCGCACCCGTGGGTATGCATGTTGCCAATGGTATGTATGGCTTGATTTTGGTTGAACCCAAAGCCGGTTTGCCCAAAGTGGATCGCGAATATTATGTGATGCAAGGTGATTTTTATACCAAAGGCAAATACGGCGAACCGGGTTTACAGCCGTTTGATATGGATAAAGCAGTGAAAGAACAAGCGGATTATGTGGTGTTTAACGGACATGTCGGCTCATTAACCGATGACAAAGCACTGCAAGCCAAAGTCGGCGAAACCGTGCGTCTATATGTGGGTAATGGCGGTCCTAATTTGGTTTCTTCGTTCCACGTTATCGGCGAAATTTTTGATACGGTATATCAAGAAGCGGGTGATGCAGCCACCCATAATGTACAAACCACTTTGGTTCCCGCCGGCGGTGCCGCCATCACTGAGTTTAAAGTAGATGTTCCGGGTAATTTTACCTTGGTGGATCACTCGATTTTCCGCGCGTTTAATAAAGGTGCGCTGGGTATTTTGAAAGTAACCGGTGATGAAGATAAAGTGATTTATTCCGGTAAACAAAATGATGCGGTGTATCTGCCCGAAGGTTCAGCCGCCCAAGTCATTGATACCGCTCCTGTTGTACCGGTGAAGGCGCAAAATAAAGAAGAGCGGATTAAATTGGGTGAAAATTTATTTAAGTCTAACTGCTTGGCGTGCCATCAAGCCGATGGTAAAGGTGTACCGGGTGCGTTTCCGCCGCTGGCAGAATCGGATTACCTGAACGCAGACCATACCCGAGGCATCAGAGCGGTAACCCATGGTTTGACCGGCAAAGTAACCGTAAACGGCACAACCTACGACAGCGTTATGCCCGGCGTGGCGTTGAATGACGAGCAAGTTGCCAATGTCTTAACCTATGTATTAAACAGCTTTGGTAATAAAGGCGGTGAAGTAACGCCCGCGCAAGTAGCAAAAATACGTTAATAACAGCAGTAAATATTGATGGAGAGAGGTGACCGAAACACACCCAGTGGTGCTTACTCGGTAATCTTTCAGGCAGCCTGTGTATAAATTTCAGGCTGCCTGAATGCTGCTAAAAGCCATGATTGTCACGTGATTGTCATTGGGCATACGTTATAATCATGCCGGATTTTGATTAAAGCTGATGCGGAAAAAAAGTAGAGAAAATCATGAAAACAATATCATTGGCGTGGATTTTGGGTGTGTTGCCGCTCATTGCACAGGCAGCAGCACCGATGGCAGAAATTCAAGCGGGCAGCTACCGTCCGTTGTATTTACAAAAAGACACTCCCATGACTTTTGTAGATGCTTTCCGAATGGACAAAAAGCCTGTTACCAATCGGGAGTTTTACCAATTTATTATGAAAAATCCGCAATGGTCAAAAACGAAAATTGCCATTGAGTTTTCCGAAAAACAATATTTGCAGCACTGGATAAAACAAGGCAGCGGCTATGCGCCCAAAGCAGCGGATTTGGATAAACCCGTTGTGAATGTGTCTTGGTTTCCTGCCAATCAATACTGCCAAGCACAAGGAAAGCGGCTGCCCAGTACCGACCAATGGGAATATGTTGCCCGTGCTTCGGAAAACGCCATTGACGGCTCAAAAAGCAAGCAATACACCCAAGTGATTTTGGATTGGTATGCCAAATCGGCACAAAAACCATTGGGAAAAGTTGGTCAAAACAAGCCCAATTATTGGGGGGTGTATGATTTGCACGGTTTGATTTGGGAATGGACAGAAGACTTTAATAATGCCCAATTACAAAGTGATAATCCCGATGAAGGCATGTTTTGCGGCGCAGGAGCAAGTGCCAGCACCGACCCCAATAATTATGCCGCCTTCATACGTTATGGTCTTCGCAGCAGTCTTCAAGCCAAATTTTCCATGCCTACTTTGGGTTTTCGCTGTGTCAGCAACAAGCCAAAATAAGTAAAAAACAGAACATTGCTTTATTTTGGTATTGACCGCTGTTTACAAAGTATTTCGCGGCGGCATTGGCGTTTCAGGCAGCCTGAAAGTGTGTTGCAAATATACCGGTATTATTTGTTAGATCAAGGGGCAGTTACGATATGATGCAGCAATCGTATAGTTATTCATCAATCGCACTCGATTTTAATAGTTTCTTACTAAACCTCACAGTCAGAAGGATTAAAAATGAATACCCAATACCCAATACCCAATACCCAATACCCAATACCCAATACCCAATACCCAATACCCAATACCCAATACCCAATACCCAATACCCAATA
>NZ_KN050776.1:0-7109 GCF_000745895.1 Stenoxybacter acetivorans DSM 19021
GTAACAACCACTTTGACTTTGGCTTGGTCTGCGCCGGCGGCGTTTTTGAGGTTCTCGCCTATGTTGTTCAGGTTTTTACCCGCTTGATACAGGCCATACCCGCTGTTCGCCGCTACCATGGCGTTGACGCGGCCGTTGTTGCTTGCGCCGATTTTTTGGGTCGATTGTACGGCGTTAACCGCGCCTTTGACGGTGTCTTCCACGACGCTGACCACGGGCGCGCTGACGCTGACGTTGATGCCTTTTTGCTCTGATTCCTGTCGGTATTCGCTGCGGTAGCTGTTTTCTGCGGCGCTGATGTCGATTTGTTTGGCTTGGATGCCGATGTCGCCCGCTTCGGCAGATACGTGGCTGCCGTGGGTTTCAGCTTGTAAAAAATGGATATGCGCATTGGTCAGGCTGCCTGAAAAATTGGGTAGATTTTTTAGGCAGCCTATAGCAGCATATGTGAAGTAATTACTCAATAGTGAGAGTAATACAAATAAAAGTAGCTTTAAGTTCAAAATTTAATAAGCCATTTAAATTACTTTTATCAAATAATTTAGTAAAAAACAGAGTTTTCTATTTACTTACCAATTCCTCCCAATATGAAAAATATTGATAACCCAATCTTAATAATCAACCCCGTAAAAATCAGCAGCGCATTTTAGCTCGGACAAAACATCAACACGCAGGCAAGGCGGTCGCCTTCATTGTATTTATCTCTATGCTCAATCCGGCTGACAGGGTAACAATTCTCCCCATCGTCAACGGAAATCTCGATGATACGATCTGGTTCACCCTCCCAGATTTTCAATTCATCGATCACTTGCGAAATCTCCTTGCCGCGCGCCAAATAGTTTGGTACGGATGCTTTGGGCAGCCCCGTTTCGGATGAAACGTACATCATCCAATGTGTACGCATAAAACTCAGCAAACAACATCCCGTGTTGTTTCCAAACATCGTAATTGGTCGGGTGCTTTGACCCCCATCCACGGAAATCAGAACTTCCAAATCCTGATCCTCAAAGGATTGTAGCGCAGCGATCAAATCTGGGAGCTTTTTATCACTGCTCTCCCACTGGGTTCGATGTGTTCTCTTCATTTCATCATCCGCCCACTGGATTTCATCTTCCGTCCACTGGATTCGATGTGTTTTCTTCATTTCATCCTCCGCACAGTTCGGGCAAAACATCAACACACAGGCGAGATGGTCGCCTTCATTGTATTTATCTCTCTGCTCAATCCGACTGATTGGGAAACAAGTATCGCCATCATCAACGGAAATCTTGACGATGCGATCTGGTTCGTTCTCGTAAATTTTCAACTCCTCAATCAGTTGTGAAATTTCTTTACCACAAGCCAAATAATTTGGTATGGATGCCTTGGGCAACCCCGTTTCGGGTGAGAGCTTAGTCTGCCAACTAGCAAGGGCAAAATTTATCAAATTATTCCCCATTTTATTCCCAGAGAAAGTGATTGGTCGGGTACTTTGCCCCCCATCCACAGAAATCAGGACTTCCAAATTTTGATCCTCGAAAGATTGTAGCGCAGCGATCAAATCTGAGAGCTTTTTGTTGCTGTCCCACTGAATTTTATGTGTTTTTTTCATTTCAGTCCCCAATTTGTTTAGACAAGTCAGCATTGAAAGTGCCTCTACGCGTTGATTTTGAGCCAAGATCTTTGACTGAATAAGCCATTTTCCAGACGCCACCATTATGCGCGTCTATGTCGCGGGTGATGTATTGCTTTCCGTCATAGAAAATCGTTTGCCCATGCACAGTCTCTTTGATTTTTGTGTAGCCCATCGCATCTGCTGCTTTCGCGGCTTCTGCGTTCGTCTTGTAGAATGCCTCACCTTTTTTGGCGAGTTTGGCTGCGTCTTCTGCCGTCTTAAGTTCGGTTAAATCATCAACTTTCTTTATAGCAGAAGTATTCTTCAACACACTCGTGTTCGGGTTTTTCTTGGCAACCGATCCAATAAACGTAACAAGTGCCTCTTCTGCTGCTAAATCACCTCCTTTTGCTCTTTGAAAGAGTTCATATGTGGCTTTATATGTCTCGGGGTTCATGACTGAGTCTATGGTCGCAAACAGTGAATCAAATCCTTCTGCTGTTTTTCGATCAAATTGACTGCGTGCTTGCTGGCATAACCCTGTTTCACCACCCAAACAGTAAGCAACTGCATTGAGTGCGTCTATGCCATATCCTACTGAACCTAAAGTACCATCAGCTGCTGCTGCACCAATTTTCACACCTGCATTTCGCGCAACATCAATCTGACTTTCCGGCTTATCTTTAAGCGCAGCATTTTCCAGTATTTTTACGGCTTCTCTGGCTTCTTCTAGCGCATTATTATTTACCGCATTCTGCGCCGCCTGACTGCCCGATACAATATCCGCCGTACCCCCACCGCTAACCGCACCAACACCCGCACCGATCAATCCGCCGATGCTGCTCAGTGTTTCTTTCTGCTCCGCACTCAGTTTGCTCGGGTCTTTTGTACCGAATAACCATTGGGATACCACCGGCATTACGGCTTCCGTACCCGCTGCCGCAACCCCCGCGCTCAATGGGTCATTGTCCCCTGCCGCGGCAACAGCCGCTGCCAATATCGCATGCGCGGCTAAGTGGGCGGCGCTGCCTTCTTCGGGGCGACCGCCGTTGTCTTGTTTGTTCTTCGCGGCGTTCGCTTTGAAATACGCGCCGATTTGCTGAATCAGTGCCAGACTCGCTATTGCCGTCGCAATTATAAATAGTTTAAAATACTCTTTAAATCTTGCTTATTTACTTTCCAATGAGAGATTCCTTCAACTCGATCTGATAAATATAAATAAAATCTTTCTAACTTATGTATATTAAGCCAATAGATTGGAAAATAGTGACCATAATTTTTATTTATTAAATTATAAGAGGCATCATCTGCTAATATTTCCAATTTTTCTGTAAAAAATCTAAATGATTCAGTTATATAAAAATCTACACCATCTGCGTGAATGAATTTATCCGGATACGCCAATTCTTCTGGAATAATTGTATATAGCCAAAGTATTTTTATTCCGGAAATCGAATCATGTTTATAATTTTTAAATAATGCTGTTGTTTCCCTTTTTTTTAAAGATAGTCGAACCGCACTTTTCCATTGATTTACAAAATCTTCTTTAGACCAATCTCCTGTGTATAATTCAAATGTTTCATAATTATCACCTAGTAATATTTGAGCTTTAACGATATTATTTTCATTAATATCTTGAGGTAAAAATCTAATTAATTGTCTCATAAAAATTATTCCTTAATAATATTCAAATTTTCATCTGCAGTTCCTTTACGATCCCCTTTTGAATCGTAAATTTTCCATACGCCTCCATTATGACCATCTGCATCTCGTGTAATATATTTATTACCTCTTTTATATACTGCTTGTCCATGGCTATCAAAGGGGTAATCTTTTGTTTTAGAATATCCTAACCTAGATGCATCTCGAGTTGCATCAGCAGTTGTTTTCAACATAACCTGCGTAGATTTTCTATTATTTTTATCAACAATATCATTGATTTTTTTTAATGCTTCACCTTTGTTCGCTTTATTAAATCCAGTACCAACAGCTAAATCAATTATTGCTTTAGCATCATCCCAAGTTATTTGACCATCAGCTAAGGTCATGGCGTTATCAAGTATATCTAAACCTTCATCTTTTAAGGTTTGCTTTAAATCTGATATGTTTATCTTGCCATTTTTAGCAAATTTCTTAGCTGATTTATATAGAACTTTTAACCCTGTAGCAGCGGCTTTAACAGCATTATTATCCACCGCATTCTGAGCCGCCTGACTGCCTGAAACAATGCTACCAATATCCCCAGTGGTTGCACCCACCCCCGCACCTATCAACCCACCAATACTGCTCAGCGTTTCTTTCTGCTCCGCCGTTAATTCTTTAGGGTCTGATGTGCCGTACAGCCATTGCGATACAACAGGTGTTGCCAGTTCCGCTCCGCCTGCGGCAAGGGCTGAGGTTACGGCATCGTTTCCACCTGCGGCGGCAACCGCTGCGCCAAGTATGGCATGAGCGGCGATGTGGGCGGCTTCTTGTCCTTTGGTTAATTTGCCGTCGTCATTCTGCGCGGCTTGTTCTTTAAAGAACTGCCCAATCTCATGCGCCGCTACCGGGCTCGCACTTGCCGCCAGTATTCCGCCCAAGCTGTCGGTCGGTGCGCTTAAGCCTGAGGAAACCACGTTCAGCAATAAGCCTAAATTATCCAAATTATCGTGTTTTTGTTCCAATTCGGCGCGTTGTTCGGCGGTTAAGTCGGGATTTTTCAGCTTCTCGTTAATCGCGTCTTTGCTTTTATTCAGCTCAGTCTGTGCGGTTTGGACGTTTTGGCTGAATTCCTGAGTCACTTCGCGCTGTAAATCCAGCTCTACCTGTACTTTGTCTTTATCAAAGTTATAGCTATACTATTATTATTTTCAAAATAAACAAACATAGCCTATTCAGCAAATTTCAGACAATTAGCCGTAATTTTCCCGGCAAGTCATTTTGAAAAATTTAATAGTTTAGCTATATTTTTCAGGTAGCCTGTGTGTTCGGCATAGTTTTCGGTGCTAACCTTAATTTTCAGAATAATTATTGATTATGGATAAATTTATTAATTTCTTTTTCAAATTGATTAATAAACATATCCATATCAAAATTATAGACATGATATATTTTTTTATTTCTATAAGAAATTTCTCCTATTTTATTAGGATTTAATCCTATATAAAAAATTGGCGTTGAAGTTCCTCTTAAATGAAAATGATGATTAGAAAAATAATTTTCAAGTTCCTCAAGATATTGAATATCTTGATTGTCATCAATTTACGGATAACTACTGTTCCCGTTAACTTATCTTAATAAGTAGATTTGCCACCACTCAATTCTTTTATATGTAAGGCTACCGGTTATCAGGCTGTTTCGATTGAGGTTAAAACACTTAACTAAGCCTCAACAATAGGCTTCATCCAAAAAGCAACAATATTATTATTTTCTATAGATGCTATAACATTTCTAGCAAACTCAATAGAAAAAGAATATTGAATAATATTGCGATCTCCTATAAAAATCCAGCCAGAAGATGAATCTTTATATAGTACCCAATTTTTAGCACTAGGAAAGTCAATAGATACTCCAGATATTAATTTACTATTTCTAACTCTAATATATATTTCACCATAATAGCTACTTGGCAATATAAGCGGTTTCTCAATAGCATTTACTAATGGAAACAATCCCCAGGGATAAAGCAATTTCCCAGTATCTATATCAATTTCAATTTGAAGTGTATCTACAGAAATGGATGTATAACCTCTAGCACTAGGAAGTTTAGTAAAATCTTCATCAGGATATTCAATAAAATCTAAAGAATATTCTGATTGATAATAAAATAACTTTCCCAAAAGTGGTCTATCTGATTTATTAAATTCAAATAGTATACTCATAGTCATTTCCCACTTTTAAATAGAAAATGAAGCACAGTACTTGTTTTTGGATCAATAACTAACTCATATCTACCCTTACTACCATTAAAACTGGGGCAATTCTTCACTATTGAGATAATTTTAATAACCAACTTTCAAAATCAATCAGATCATATAAATAGGGTTTATCCGTTGATGGCAGGTCGACTGCTCCTAACGATTCGAGAACATCCCATACAATGGGATCTTTGATCCTAATTGTATCATCATCAATAATTGACATTGCCCATGCTGAAACTTGCTCCCGGCTTTCCTCACCAGAACAAAGCCTTTCTAATCTACACGTTAAATCATCTCTAGATGGTATGATATGAGACATGCTATCTCCTCCCTTGATAATTACCATCAGCATCAAAAATACGATGATTCTTATCTTCTACCACAGGCTTAGGAGCAACACTCCTAACATTTCCAGCATGATCAACAGTTTCATACCAAGTACGCGTCTTACCCGATGAAGGATTCCATTCACGAACTAATCGGGCACCAGCCATTTCCCCTTTAGTACTAGCAGGCTTAATTTCGCTATAAAAACGAAAACTTCCATTCTCCAGTTCTTTTACACCTGCTTGCCCGTACTTTTCGAGTTGGCGGTAGTAATCGTTAAGCTTTGATCCTTGAAGGGAACTCGTTGCCTCGCGACTAATTATTGAAGCCGTCCCTTTTGTCGCCCCAACAACCGCCGATTCAGCCTTACCAGCAACCTTAGCTACTACTTTCTCCGTCAGTACCGTGCCGCCTTTCACGACACCACCACCACCGGCAATCAATCCAGCTATATCCGTGATTAGTTTCCCGCCTTCAACGCCCGCATTAAACGAACCACTGGTGCCGGCTTTTTGGTATTCAACTTCCATTTCGTTGATGCGGTCAATATAAGATTGTTTCACCGCATCTGAAACATTGCTCAGTACATCGCCGCTGCTAAACAGGGTTTTCAGTGCCTGATAGGTTTCAATCGGACTGCTGGCTATTTCTACGATACCGTTAACTGTGCCATACAACTCTGCCGGAACGCCGGCAATCATTCCCGCCGCAAAACTACCATCTTGCCCCATGTCAACGGCAGTCCATTTCGCGCGTACTCCTGCTCTGCAAGACAGGGTCTGACAGGCAGCAATCTCTTTATCTCTCTGAACCTGCTGTGCTTGGCTCAGATAGTTATTATCCACCGCATTCTGAGCCACCTGGCTACCTGCAACAATACTGCTTACATCTCCACTGACCGCTCCCGCACTAGCCCCTATCAGCCCGCCAATACTGCTCAGCGTTTCTTTCTGCTCCGCCGTTAATTCTTTAGGGTCTGATGTCCCGTACAGCCATTGCGATACAATAGGTGTTGCCAGTTCCGCTCCGCCTGCGGCAAGGGCTGAGGTGACGGCATCGTTTCCACCTGCCGCCGCAACCGCAGCACCAAGTATGGCATGAGCGGCGATGTGGGCGGCTTCTTGTCCTGTTGTTAATTTGCCGTCATCATTCTGCGCAGCTTGTTCTTTAAAGAACTGCCCAATCTCATGTGCCGCTACCGGGCTCGCACTTGCCGCCAGTATTCCGCCCAAGCTGTCGGTCGGTGCGCTTAAGCCTGAGGAAACCACGTTCAGCAATAAGCCTAA
>NZ_KN050776.1:9024-12588 GCF_000745895.1 Stenoxybacter acetivorans DSM 19021
GCGGCGATGCGGATGTTGTCGGCGCTGATGTGTACGGTGCCTTCGGGGGCGGAGACGGTACTGCCGATTTGGGCATAGTCTTTACCCGCTTGGATGACGGTATTGCCTTGTAAGCTGCCCACTTGGCTGCCGGTATAATCAGGGTAAACAACAATGAACAGGCTAAGAAGCAATAGGAAACATTTCACGGAAAAACCTATTCTAAATTTCTAAAATTTTTGATATGGGTAACAAGAATAAGTTATTTCATCAATACTTATTAATTTAGCCGGTCTTACACAAAAAGAAGAGGTATTTGGGCGATTAGGTTTTTCACGCTTAATAGTGGCTTTTGTAAGCAATTCCAGAAACCAATTCTGGGAATTTCCCGTGATCTTAATCGGTTTAGGATCCTTATCATGATCATTAATCCACGGAAACTCATAAAATTGCTGGCTTACATTGGGGTTATATTTTCTCTCCCAATTATTTTTTAATGTAGTAGTGTCAGTTTGAAGAAGCCAATTAATCCATTCTATTTTTACATCATATAATTCATTAATTCCTCGAAAAATGTCTACACCTCCTGCGGGAGTTGTTACAAATCGAGGAGGAATTGTTGTATTATTTACTAGGAAATACAGATCTCCCCAATAATAATTTCCACAAATATCATTTTGATTTTTATCATTATTAATTGATAACTGCTTGCTTGTATAACAATATTCAATCCTAGCCAAGGATAAATAAAATTGATCATCAAATGATAAATTTTCATTAGCATTACAAAATGGATGCCAAAGGAATAATAAAAGTAAAGGGATAAATTTAATATACACGACGAAGCACCCCATTAACAAATCGATATCCCTGAGAGTTTCCAGATTGCTGTCCTGTAAAATGATAAATCCCCTGAGCATCAGGTTGCAAATATCCTCTATCTACAATAACACCTCCATTTTTATCAGGTGATATATTTTCGTAAGTAAACGTATTTTGAGCTTGGTCATAAAATATTACATCATAATTTTTTCCTCCAGAAGAAACCATTGTAAATGGTCTGGGTAATCCAGATATCTGTACTTCACTCTGCACGCCTGCAGCATGAGATACACTATAATCAGCTGGATTTCCTGAACCTGGTTGACTATATCCATTTTTTGCAGATTCTAAACGTTCACGAGTTTCATGAGCTTGATGCACATGGGCTGATGGTATCGAAATACCGCTTTTATCAGCATTTACCAAATCATATAAATCTTGTATATCTTGAGTATGTAACGCATAACTACCTATATGAGTATGTTCATCTTTATTGACTACCCATACTTGAGCAATCTCTGGGTCTAATATAACTGAAGATAATTCACTATAATACTTAAATTCTTTAGAATTTAAGTCATTAGTAGTGTAATTACCAACATGGGCAGGAAGTTCACCTCGTAAAGAGGCATTAGCCGCTTCCCTCGCCTCTTCATGACTTTTACCGCTTTCTCGTACCGCTTGACATACACCGGCTGCCTGTGAAATATTATCGCCTCCAAAATTATTCACGAGCATTAGTCTCCTCAGAAAGCGAACCAATAGCTGCACTAATAAGAAAGCTAGAAATTCCGCCAAAACAGGCAATAATAAAAGTACCATCAATAGATGTAACGGATGATTCTGATTCTTGTCTAAATAATGAAGTAGAAAAATTATAGATATTAAAATCATCTCTATTATTATTATTATAAATAATAAATAGAACAATAAGAATCCAACCAAAAGTAGCAATATATCCAACTATTCCACATAATAAGTTTTGCTTTAATTTTGAGTATCCTTTTTTCATTAATTTAATATAAAAAAAACCTACACATATTGCAGGAAAGCCTACATATGGCTGAACAATAAGAGCTATTGCTATTGAAATACGAATTACCGTAGGTATATCTCCCAATGCCACTGGTTTATAAGATCCCAATAATGTTCCAAAAAAAGTAACAACAAAACCAACTACCGAAGGGAAACTAAAAAATATCAGAAATATTTTTATCGGTGTAACTTTCATGGTTTACATCCCTGTCCTGCTGAGTATCCCATTTCTCGGCAACCATATCGAATACGGCTGTCATAATCCAACATATCTAGATCTTTAACGACATTAATCATTAAGTTGAATCCATCTTTTCCTGTTAAATATTTCTCATGAATAGGTTGTAAAATTTTCTGTTCATTCTGTAATTGGTTAATATCCCATTGAATAGAATTTTGATAGTTTCCTTGGTAAAGATTTTTAAAATTATCAAATCCTCCTTGCATTAAAGCATTACCAGCTTCAGAACGCCATTCATATAAATTACCTGTAGTTTTATTAAGAATCCAAAAAGGTATATATGAAACTTTACCATCAGCTCCTAAACCTTGAAAATTTCGGCTTACATCTTCAGCTGTGCCAAACCACTTCACATCAACATTAGATTGGTCATAATAATAATCATTAGTACCAAAGAAATTTGCTCTGTCATCAATTGAAGATATTCGATTAACGAATGTCTCTTCTGCTTTATCACCGTTATATAATACATTCAGTATATTCGTAGTAGATGCGTAGCGATCTTCTAATTGATTACGAGAAGATATAATATCTGAATTAACGCCACCATTGTATTCAAGAGAATCTTTTACTCCCATTGTACATGCAGATGAATTGGGATTCTCGGCGCAGATATTAGTGACATAATTGTCATTATTTTGACTCAGTTGTCTGCCTTCATTAAGAATTTTTTCACGCTCGGCATGAAGTTGATTGACACAATTGGCATCTCTACAGCCAGCCATCGCTCTTTCAATTACCTTTAGTTTATTGTTCAACACTTGCGCCTGTGATTTAGTCAGGTAATTATTATCCACCGCATTCTGCGCCGCCTGACTCCCCGAAACAATACTGCCAATATCCCCGGTTGTTGCACCAACACCCGCCCCAATCAACCCACCAATACTGCTCAGCGTCTCTTTCTGTTCCGCTGTTAATTCTTTAGGATCTGATGTCCCGTACAGCCATTGCGATACAACAGGCGTTGCCAATTCCGCTCCACCTGCGGCAAGGGCTGAGGTGACGGCATCGTTTCCGCCAGCAGCGGCAACCGCAGCACCAAGTATGGCATGTGCGGCGATGTGGGCGGCTTCTTGCCCTTTGGTTAATTTGCCGTCATCATTCTGCGCAGCTTGTTCTTTAAAGAACTGCCCAATTTCATGCGCCACTACGGGGCTGGCACTTGCTGCCAGTATTCCGCCTAAGTTGTCTGTCGGCGCACTTAAGCCTGAGGAAACCACGCTCAGCAATAAGCCTAAGTTAGCCAAATTATCGTGTTTTTGTTCCAATTCGGCGCGTTGTTCGGCGGTTAAATCGGGATTTTTCAGCTTCTCGTTAATTGCGTCTTTGCTTTTATTCAGCTCAGTTTGTGCGGTTTGGACGTTTTGGCTGAATTTCTGTGTCACTTCGCGCTGTAAATCCAGCTCTGCTTGTACTCTGTCTTTATCAAAATTGTTTTTCAGGGAACCGCTGGCTTCTTGGTAATTCTCTGTGCTGACTTCTGTTTT
>NZ_JQKE01000091.1 GCF_000745895.1 Stenoxybacter acetivorans DSM 19021
ACAATTTCCGTAAATTGTTGACATGGTTGTTTTTTTGTCGAAAAAATTTAATTTTATTTAGGTTTTTAAGACAAGATTTTTGACAAGTTGTTTGAATATTTTAGATCAGGTTCTTCAGGGACGACTAATTATCTGAAATCTGCTGAATAGGCTATGTTTTCTTTTTTGAAAAAATAATAGTACAGCTATAAGAAAAGCCGGCTGAAAATATTCAGCCGGCTTTTCTTTAAAATGATGATTTAATATTTAAGCGCGTTTGCGGAATTCAAATGTACGGGTGTCAATTTCGACCTTGTCGCCGATTTCAATGTAGGCGGCAACTTGAATTTCTGCACCGCCAACCAAGCGGGCGGCTTTCATTACTTTGCCGGAGGTATCGCCTTTTACGGCAGGTTCGGTGTATTCCACTTCACGCACGATAATGGTGGGCAATTCCACGGAAATAGCGCGGCCATCGTAGAAGGTAACTTCACATTGTTCTTCCATGCCGTCAACGATAAATTTAATGGCATCGCCAATATTTTCGGCTTCGATTTCGTATTGATTGAATTCTTCGTCCATGAACACGTACATGGGGTCGGCAAAATAGCTGTAGGTGCATTGCTTGCGTTCCAAAACCACCACGTCAAATTTTTCATCGGCTTTGTAAACGCTTTCGCTGGCCGCACCGGTGAGCAGATTTTTTAATTTCATTTTCACTACGGCGGCGTTGCGTCCGGATTTATTGTATTCGGCTTTTTGCACCACCATAGGCTCGCCGCCTACCATAAATACATTGCCGGCGCGTAATTCTTGTGCGGTTTTCATGTTGTTAATCCAGTAATTTTTCAAAAATAAAACGATTATTTTAAAACAGTTTCAGTGAATTTGGCTAGCTTTTGCATGGCTGAGGGCTGTTCGGCCAGCTGCTGTGCCCATTGGTTCAAAATATTTTGATGGGTGCTGCGGTATTGCGTTAGTGTTTGCCAATGGTGTAAACGTTCGTCGTTGTTTAATGTGGTAACACCGTTTAATTCATCAGATAAGGCAGCAAAGGCTGCCTGAAAGGCTGTCTGAACAGTTTGGATGGTAATCGGCATGGCTTTTTGCCAAAAAGCGTGAAGTTTTGCCCAATGCGCGTTGTCTGCTTGAGGGTAAATGTGCCAAAAAAAAGGGATTTCCGCCCATTGCGCCCGCACGAAACTGTCTTCACCGCGCACAACAGCAGCATCGGCGAGCCACAGCAATTTATCAAAATCGGTTTGCGGTACGAACGGAATACGGGTGAGTGTGAGTGAACCGCATTGCCATGAATCGCCATCTTGTGTCAGTGCGTGATTGGGTAAGATACCTGCTTGGCGCAGTGATCGGGGAAATGTATCGCCGGCAAGCCACAGCGTCATGGGTTTGCCGATGTGAAGCCAAGTGTGAAACCAATGAACCCACACGGGTGTTTCGTAAGCAAAAATCAGCCACAGCTGCCCTTGGTGGTTTTCAGGCAGCCTGTATCGGCGATGAAAGGCTTGCCGTTTGGCAGGGTTGTTTAAAAATACCGCTTTTTGTTGGGCATAGTTCGATTCGCGCAGTAAACCACCGCTTTTGTCGCTGAAACCCATAAACCAGAAATATTTGGCAATGCCATTGCTTTGCAAAGAGGGCAGCGTGTGCAGGTTTTCTGCCCAGGATTCGGCAGTTAAATATTCCCAATTAAGCCACAGGGATTGATGCTGTTTGATGATGGTTAATATTGATTCGGGTACATCACAACCAAACATTTCAATCAGCCAGCGCGGCGGCGGTAAATGGCGGCATTGTGCGGCAACGGTTTCGTTGTTATGCCAAGGGTGAATGGTGATTCGGTTAAGCTGTGTTTCCGTTTCTTGTGCGGGCAAGGCGGGAATTAAGGCTCGGGTTGCGCTCCAGTTATCAGTCCAAAGATGTACGTCTGCGTCCAATTCATCGCGTAGCTGCCGTGCCAGCCGCCAAGTAACGCCGATGTCGCCGTAGTTGTCAATTATTCGGGCAAACAGCCATGCAGACGGCAGCATTCAGCGTTTTTCCTGCCGCCGAATCAGCCACACCGCACCCAATGCAAACAATGCTGAGGGCAAAACAGCAGACAAAAACGGCGGTACGCCATAAAGCTGGCTGGTGAAGCCAAACAGCCGCCCTGCAAAGTGAAACGCCAGCCCCAGACAAATGCCGAAAAAAAGTTTTAAGCCCATGTTGCCGTGTCGGTTTTGCTGCGGTGTAAACGCCAATGCCACCAGTGCCATGACCAAACAGGCAAAGGGGTAGGTGAGTTTACGCCACCATGCCAAGCGATAACGCATGGTTTGTTGGTGGTTTTCCTGTAAATAGCGTACATAAGTATTGAGGGCATTAGCAGACATTTGCTCGGGCACAACCAATAAAACATTCAGCAATTCTTGATTAACGGCCACTTGCCAATCCAATTCAGGCAACCTTTGTGTTTGGGTTTCTGTTTCTCCCAAACGCGTCAGTGCTGCTTCATGCAAATGCCACATGGGATTGTGTTTGTCTTGATTTGGTACGGCAAATTCTGCATGAATGGCTTCTTCCAATTCAAATTGTGTATTGTGGCGGTAGATGTTGATGTTGCGCAGACTGCCGTCAGGCAGCATTTCCGCTACATTAATCATGGCGTTGGGCTGTTTAATCCAGATGCCACTTGATGTGTTGGCACTCACGGAGTTTTGCGTGGCATTGAGTTTAAATTGTGCAGCGTATTGCCCGATTGTGGGCATAACCCATTCACCCAAACAAACAGTCAGCAAGGCAAATATTGCGCCGAATTGCAGCAACATGCCAATCAGCCGTTTCACGCTGATACCGCTGGTTTTGATGACGGTGAGCTCGCTGGACGCCGATAATTGGCTCAATGCCAGCAATGCACCCACCAATACAGCCAAAGGCATCAGTTCGTAAGCGTGTGCCGGCACTTGCATCAACACGTACAACAGCATTTTGCCGCCGCTGTAATTTCCCTCACCCATGTCGCCGATTTCTGCCAGAACATCAAAAAAAGCGTACAAACTTAACAGTGCCAACAAAGCATAGACTGTCATCAAGTTTAATTGGCGCAAAACATAGCGGCTTAATAAGCTCATTATCATGTCCGCACCCTCAAAGCCGTAGCGAGCCCTTGCCAAAAACTTTGTGCAGGCTGATTGCGTAGCCGCAGCAGCACCGCGAACACAAGCAACATCAATAAGTGCATGGGCAACAGTCCCACAAGCATTGGTAGTTTGCCGTCTTCTACCGCATTACGCAGGAAAGTTAAACCGTTTTGATAGACTAAGAATAAAGCAATGGCAATGAGGATATTATAAGTATGTCCGCTGCGCGGGTTGTAATACGACAAAGGCAGTGCCAGTAAACTCAAAATCAATACACTCAACGGCAAGGATATGCGCCACATCAATTCTGCTTGATACACGGGATTGGCACTGCCGAGTAAATCAACGGTGGCTGCGGTGCGGCGATTTTGAATGGGGTCAATGCTTTTGGGTGCGGCACTCACTATCAAGCTCAAACTTTGGAATGATGCGCGTTCATAATCTGCTTTGCCGGGTATGCCGCTGTAGCGATAGCCGTGCTTTAATTCTAAAACCCGATTATTGTTTTCGGTATGAAATTGACCCTCGCGTGCAAAAATCACGCTGTCGCGTCCTGTATCATCATCGTATTCACGCACAAATAAATTACGTGCTTCACCATTTTCACTGTTAAATGCTTCCAAAAAATAGACGCGCGGCGGGTGTTTGCCCACTTCTTTGAATACGCCTGCTTCCACCAGAGACAACTGTTGTTTTTGCTTTAAAATTTCGGCAAATTCGCGGCTGCGCATTTCTGCCCAAGGCTGTACCCACAAGGTAATCACTGCCACCAATACCGCAAACGGTACGGCAAATTGCAAAATGGGCTTCACCCATTGCCGCAACGATAAGCCGCAAGAGAGCCACACCGACATTTCGCTGTCTCGCCAATAGCGGGTGAGTATGGTTAATACGCTGATATAGGCGGTGAGAATCAATAAAAGCGGCGTTAAACCCACTGTCCAAAAGCCCACCAACGCGGCAACTGCATCAATTGCCACACGGCCGCCGGCGGCACGCCCCAATAAGTTAATGGCTTGCGTAAACACCAATACCGCCAGCAGGACAACAAACACCCCAACAGCGGTAAACGAGAGTTCTTTGATGAATTGACGTTGATAAATCATGATGAGCCTTAAGGCACACTTTCAGGCAGCCACTTGCGTTACAATAAGGGCATTTTGAATCAGGAGTGAAATAGTGAAATTTAGCACAAAAACCGAAAAATTACAGCTTGAAAATACGTCCGCTGTTTTATTTGTTTGTACTGAAGACGCGCCGTGTTGCACCAAAGCCGATGCGCCGGCAATGATTAAAGCCTTGTGTGAAGAAGCAGGCAGCAGTGAACAAACTTTTGCCGCCGCACAATATTTACAAGACGGAAAACTGGTGTCTGCCGCTGTTTTGCGTTTAAATAAAACCGATTGTGCCGCTGTACAAAAAGCCGCAGCCGAAGCGGCTGCATGGGCAGTAAAACAAGAGCACATTGCCGTTAATTTGGCGGATTTGAATGCAGAAATTGCTTCCTCTGTATTGGAAAATCTGGTGTTGGCTTTGGGTGCGGCGGCTTATCGTTTTGACGGCTTAAAACAAGAAACCAAACCGACCAAATTGCTTGATGTCATTTTTTATACAGGAACACACAATCTTCAGGCAGCCTTAGCAGCGGCAGATGCCGCCTTGCACGGTATAAGTTTATGTAAAAATTTGGGTAATGCACCCGGTAATGTCTGCACCCCGAAGTATCTGGCAGAGCAAGCCAAAGCGGCGGCTGAAGCATTGGGTGCAGAAGCCAAAATACTGGATTCAAAAGCCATTCAAGAATTGGGTATGCTGTCGTTTTGGTCGGTGGCAAAAGGCAGTGTTGAGGGTGCTTATTTGATTGAATTGCGCTACAACGGTGCACCCAATGCGAATGATGCGCCGATTGTATTGGTGGGCAAAGGCATTACGTTTGACAGCGGCGGCATTTCATTGAAACCGGGCGAAGGCATGGACGAAATGAAATTTGACATGTGCGGTGCGGCTTCGGTGATTGGAACATTCTGTGCCGCCGTGCGCTTGAAATTACCGCTGAATTTGGTGGCGGTTGTACCAACGTGCGAAAACATGCCGGCAGGAAATGCCAATAAACCGGGTGATGTGGTGAAAACCATGAAAGGGCTGAGTGTGGAGGTATTAAATACCGATGCCGAAGGCCGTTTGATTTTGTGTGATGCACTCACCTATGCCGAGCGTTTCAACCCCAAAGCCGTGATTGATGTTGCTACTTTAACAGGAGCGTGTGTGATTGCTTTGGGCAATATTGCCAGCGGCGTAATGGGTAATAATCAGGATTTGATTGACGGCTTACTGGCTGCATCACGCCAAGTGAATGATAAAGCATGGCAATTACCGCTTTTTGATGAATATAAAGAGCAATTGAAATCAAATTTCGCCGATTTGCAAAACATTGGCGGCCGCCCCGCCGGTACGATTACCGCTGCCATGTTCTTGTCTTATTTCACCGAAAATTATGCTTGGGCGCATTTAGACATTGCCGGTACAGCATGGAAATCGGGTAAAGACAAAGGCGCAACGGGCCGCCCTGTGCCGCTGCTGCTGCGTTATTTACGCCAACAAGCAGGGTTGTAAACGATGCCGGAAGCGGTGTTTTACGTTCATGTGGCAAACATACCGCAATTTGCTTGCCGTTTGGCACAAAAAGCCCATCAAGATGGCAGGCGGGTATTGGTTTGGCTGGCAGATGAAGCCGAGCAGCAGCGTATCAATACTTTATTGTGGACGTTTTCGTCAACGGCATTTGTACCGCATTGTGTTTGGCAGACAGAACAAAACCAGCCCGCTCAAAATGAAGTGGCTTTGGGTTGCGGTGATGAATTGCCTGAAATCGCCGCTGACACGGTGGTATTGAATATGAGTACGGCTTTTTGGAGCGATGCACCCATTCAGCCTGCACGGGTCTTGGAAATTATCGGTGCGGGTGTGGACGATTTGGCTTTGGGGCGCAGTCGTTTTGCTGCCTACCGCCGAGCGGGATTTGTGCTGACGCACCACAATATGCAAGACAAGGCGTAACACAACCGCCTTGAAGAAACGTAACGGTTTACGATAGTATGCAGGGCTACACAGCTTCAGGCTGCCTGAAAAACAGGTAAACCGCTTTGAAAAAAAAGGAAAACAAATGATTAACGACATTCAAAAACACGCAGAAGACAAAATGCACAAATCGGTTGATGTACTGCGCGATAATTTAGCAAAGGTGCGTACGGGACGCGCGCATGCGGGTTTATTAGACCAAGTTGATGTGGAATATTACGGCAGCCCCGTGCCGGTGAGTCAGATTGCCAATGTAACCTTGATTGATGCGCGCACCATTGGCGTGAAGCCTTATGAAAGCAATATGGCTTCTGCCATTGAAAAAGCAATCCGAGATTCCAATTTGGGCTTAAATCCCGCATCTATGGGTGATTTAATCCGCGTGCCCATGCCGATGCTTACAGAGGAACGCCGCAAAGATTTGATTAAAGTGGTACGCGGCGAAGCCGAAGACGGGCGTGTGGCGGTGCGCAATGTACGGCGTGATGCCAATAATGAGTTTAAAAAAATGCTGAAAGACAAAGAAATCACCGAAGACGAAGCACGGCGCGGTGAAGAAAGCATTCAAAAAGCCACAGATAAGTATATTGCTGAAATCGACAAAATGCTGGCAAAAAAAGAGGAAGATTTACTGGCGATTTAAAGCCAATAAATTCACGGCATTGAAACACAAAATACACATAAAAATTAGGGACAAGACAACCAAACAAGGTAAAAACAAGACAACTAAATTTTCTCGGTTCTAAACCATTTAAGCAAGATTTTATAGATATTTTGCTCTCTATGGTTAAAACGAAACTCAGTTTCTTTAAGATGAATTTCAAATAAGTGCTTATGAATACCTTTAAACTTCGCCAAGCGGTGTTTAGCGAAGCCCCAAAAGCTTTCAATACCGTTTACATGATTGCCCTTACCGTCGGAAAACTCATCATTACCATGATTGACACGAAAATGCTTTTCAAAACCCACATCAACCAAACC
>NZ_JQKE01000092.1 GCF_000745895.1 Stenoxybacter acetivorans DSM 19021
TTTACCAATAAATCCAACAAATTATCTGTTTTTTCTATGATGAGTTTCTTTCTGATGAGAATAATTTATGGAAAATAATACACTATGGCTTAATTGATTAAAATGGTGAGAGAAAATTTTTCATGCGATTGCCCTGCAAATACAGCGAAGACAAGAAATGCGGTGATGGTTATCAAGCTGATTATTGTATCTGTTTCGGCGCAACCGACAAAGCATCACCCAACAGTTGATTAAAAATCACTGCTACGTTTGCTGTAACCTGAAAACTTTCAGGCAGCCTGTTGATGGTTCGGATAATGACTGTTTTCAGCCTTAAAAACGATAAAACGAATACAAATATTTCAATCCATGCGATTGCATCTCTTCCCTGCTGCCTGCGCGTATAATGGATTATTTTTATTCTGCATACTTGATTTCAGGTAGCCTGCAAACCCACATCATGACAAATCATAACCACAATAATCACGACAACGACACCATTCGCATTCGCGGTGCGCGTACACACAATCTGAAAAATATTGATTTGGATATTCCGCGCCATCGGCTGGTGGTGCTGACGGGGTTATCGGGTAGCGGTAAATCGTCGCTGGCATTTGATACGCTGTATGCCGAGGGGCAGCGGCGGTATGTGGAAAGTTTATCGGCATATGCGCGCCAATTCCTGCAAATGATGGATAAGCCCGATGTGGATTTAATAGAAGGATTGTCGCCCGCCATTTCGATTGAACAAAAATCCACCAGCCACAACCCGCGCTCTACTGTTGGCACGGTAACTGAAATCCACGATTATTTACGTCTGCTATATGCCCGTGTCGGCACACCGTATTGCCCTGACCATGATTTGCCTCTGACGAGTCAAACCGTATCGCAGATGGTTGATCATATTTTGGGGCTGCCTGAAGACACAAGGGTGATGATTTTGTCACCCGCAGTGCGTGAGCGCAAAGGTGAGTTTGTTGATTTATTTGCCGATTTGCAAGCACAAGGCTTTGCTCGGGTGCGGGTGGACGGCGAGGTATATGCGCTGGAAGAAGTACCGAAACTGCAAAAAAATATCAAGCACAATATTGATGTGGTGATAGACCGCGTTAAAGTGCATGCCGATATTCAGCAGCGTTTGGCGGAGAGTTTTGAAACCGCCCTGCGCCACGGCAATGACCGTGCCTTGGCGTTGGAAATGGACAGCGGACAGGAACACTGGTTTTCATCACGATTTGCCTGCCCTGTCTGTGCTTACAGTTTACAAGAACTGGAGCCGCGCTTGTTTTCGTTTAACAACCCTGTGGGTGCTTGTCCCACTTGCGACGGTTTGGGCAGTATGAATTTTTTTGACCCTGAACGCGTGGTCATTCACCCTGAATTATCATTGGCGGCGGGTGCAATTAAGAGTTGGGATAAGCGCAACACCTTTTATTTTCAAATGATTCAATCGCTTGCCAAGCATTACGGCTTTGATGTGAATACACCGTTTGACAGGCTGCCTGAAAACATACGCCAAGTGCTATTGCATGGCTCAGGTAAAGAAGCAATTGAATTTACTTACTTATCCGAACGCGGCACCGGCTTCAACCGCACCCATGCCTTTGAGGGCATTATTCCCAATTTAGAACGGCGTTACCGCGAAACCGATTCTGCCGCCGTGCGTGAAGAATTGGCACAATACCAAAGCCACCGCGCTTGCCCGACGTGCGCCGGTGCTCGTTTACGCAAAGAGGCGCGCTATGTGTATGTCGGCAAACAACCGCTGCACCACGTCAGCGCATTGCCGCTTACCCAAGCACACCGTTTTTTTACGGAATTGGATTTGTCGGGTAATAAAAAACAGATTGCCGAAAAAATTCTCAAAGAAATTATTGAGCGGCTGGGCTTTTTGATTAATGTTGGTTTGGATTATTTGTGTCTGGCACGCAGTGCCGAAACGCTGTCTGGCGGTGAAGCACAGCGCATTCGTTTGGCAAGCCAAATTGGTTCGGGGCTGACCGGCGTGATGTATGTATTGGACGAACCGTCTATCGGTTTGCACCAGCGCGACAACGACCGCCTGCTGGCCACACTCAAACGCCTACGCGACTTAGGCAACAGTGTGATTGTGGTTGAACACGATGAAGACGCGGTACGCGCTGCTGATTTTGTGGTGGATATGGGACCGGGTGCAGGCGAACACGGCGGCGAAGTGATTATTGCCGCGACTCCTGCCGAAGTTGCCGCCTGTGAAAACTCACTGACGGGACAATACTTAAGCGGCAAGAAACGCATCCCTATTCCCGCCGAACGCACACCGATTGACCCCGAGCGAGTATTGATTTTGAGCGGTGCACGCGGTAACAATTTAAAAAATATCACGCTAACCCTGCCATTGGGTTTGATTACCTGCGTTACCGGCGTATCAGGCAGCGGTAAATCCACCCTTATCAACGACACTTTAGCCAAAATTACCGCCCGCGAACTCAATCGAGCCAGTGAAGAACCCGCGCCTTATGAGGACATCATCGGCTTGGCTCATCTGGATAAAGTCATCAACGTTGATCAATCGCCGATTGGCCGCACACCGCGCTCCAATCCCGCTACGTACACCGGTTTATTTACCCCAATCCGCGATTTATTCGCGGGTGTGCCGCTGTCGCGCGAGCGCGGCTACAATGTTGGGCGTTTTTCGTTTAACGTTAAAGGCGGCCGCTGCGAAGCCTGCCAAGGCGATGGTGTTATTAAAGTAGAAATGCACTTTTTACCCGATGTGTATGTTCCCTGTGAAGTGTGCAACAGTAAACGCTACAACCGAGAAACCCTGGACGTGCAATACAAAGGCAAGAACATCAGCCAAGTGCTGGACATGACTGTTGAAGAGGCTTGCTATTTTTTCGATGCCGTCCCCGTAGTCAAACGCAAACTGCAAACTTTAACCGATGTTGGCTTGGGTTATATTCGGCTCGGACAATCTGCCACCACGCTCTCCGGCGGCGAAGCACAACGCGTAAAATTGGCGCTGGAACTTTCCAAACGCGATACCGGACGCACTTTATATATTTTGGATGAACCAACAACAGGGCTGCATTTTGCTGACATCGCTCTGCTGTTGGAAGTCATTCAACGCCTCAAAGGCAAGGGCAACAGTATTGTGATTATTGAACACAATCTTGATGTGATTAAAACCGCTGATTACATTGTTGATTTAGGACCGGAAGGCGGCGATGGCGGCGGTCAAATCATCGCCACCGGCACACCGGAAGAAGTGGCGCAAAATCCAAACAGTTATACAGGGAAGTATTTGCGGGAAGTATTGCCACAGCTGCCTGAAAAAAAGAAAACACCCAAACGAAACAGAAAGAATTCGGAAAAATAAAAGGGAAAAATTCGCTTGATAACAAAGACAACGGTCAATCATAAACAGAAGAACAACCTCGCCGCAGAGCGGTGAGGTTGTTCATTAAATGTACCGAAATTCTGCAAAGAGGTTTTACAAAATACTGATTTTCGGCATCTCAATGGATTGACAGGTAATTTTTTCAGCAGGCGGCATCACATTCGCTTTACCCAACACCACTTTTTCACCATTTTGATTGGTTACCACGGTTTCCAATGTTACCCATTTTTTCTGTTCATTTTTTTCGATTACCGTTACGGTTGCCGTAATCGTATCGCCGATGCGTACAGGGCGGCGAAATTGTAAATCTTGTCCCAAATAAATGCTGCCCACACCGGGCAATTGTGTGCCGATAACCGCAGAAATTAATCCTGCCGACCAAATGCCGTGCATGATAACGCCTTTAAACGGCGTGCCTGAGGCATACTCCGCATCTAAATGCGCCGGATTGGTGTCGCCGCTGGCGGCAGCAAAGAGTTTAATGTCCTCTTCGGTTACGGTATGGGTGCGGCTGGCTGATTGACCGATACTCAGTTCATCAAAAGGAATATTACTGATAAGTGCGGTTGTCATTTTATGCTCCGAGATGAATAATGGTAAAAAACAGGGGCGAGAATAACTCACCTCTGTTTGTCTATTGCCCAACTGTATCTTATTTCTTGATTACGGTTTATCCGAAGCGGCTTTACTGCCCTCATCGGCTGCCTGAAAAGTTTTCGTAACGGCTGCCTCTGCGGTTTCCGATAATGCTGAAGCAGCTGCACCTTGCGGCAATAGATCATTTAATTGACCGCTGTTTGCACCGCTGTCATTATTAACAGAATCATCGCCCGTCGGGTTTTGCTCAGAATCCGGTCGCACATTGTGGCTGTAGTCTTTGGGTGGGCTGGGTTGTTTGCCTGCCATAATTTCCAAAACTTGGTCGCGGTCAATGGTTTCCCAATCAATCAAGGCTTTTGCCATGGTGTGCATTTTATCGCGGTTTTCGTCCAAAATTTTATAAGCCACCGCATACTGTTCGTCAATGATTCGGCGAATTTCCGCATCAACATGCTGCATGGTTTGTTCGGATATATTTTGGGTATGGGTTACTGATCTGCCCAGAAAAACTTCGCTCTCGTTTTCACCATATACCATTGGTCCCATTTTATCGGACATACCATAGCGGGTAACCATATCACGGGCAATCTGAGTGGCACGTTCAAAATCATTGGACGCCCCTGTGGACACCCTGCCAATATAAATTTGCTCGGCAATGCGCCCGCCAAACAAGATGGAAATTTGGCTCAGCATCTGGTCTTGATACATGCTGATTCGATCCCGCTCGGGCAATTGCCAAGTCAAGCCCAAGGCACGACCACGCGGCATAATAGTAACTTTATGCACAGGATCAGTGGCTTCTAAACTCTCGGCAACAATGGCATGACCCGATTCATGGTACGCAGTGGCACGTTTTTCGTCTTCGTGCATCACCATTGAACGGCGTTCAGGTCCCATGTAAATCTTGTCTTTGGCCTCTTCAAAATCACTCATATCAACTTTGGTTTTATTGCGGCGGCCTGCATATAAAGCAGCTTCATTCACCAAATTTGCTAAATCCGCACCGGAAAAACCGGGTGTGCCGCGAGCCAGCACAGTTAAATTCACTGAATCGTCCAGCGGTACTTTTTGTGCATGCACTTTAAGAATTTGCTCACGGCCGCGAATATCAGGCAACGGAACAACCACTTGACGGTCAAAACGACCAGGACGCTGCAAAGCAGGGTCTAATACATCAGGGCGGTTTGTGGCAGCAACCACAATCACCGTTGTGTTGCTTTCAAAGCCGTCCATTTCCACCAACAATTGGTTTAATGTCTGTTCACGCTCGTCGTTACCGCCGCCCAATCCTGCGCCGCGCTGACGACCAACGGCATCAATTTCATCAATAAAGATAATACAGGGTGCATTTTTCTTGGCTTGCTCAAACATGTCGCGCACCCGTGATGCACCCACACCAACAAACATTTCCACGAAGTCAGAACCGGAAATGCTGAAAAAAGGAACTTTGGCTTCACCGGCAATGGCTTTTGCCAATAAGGTTTTACCCGTACCCGGGCTGCCTGCCAGCAACACACCGCGCGGCACTCGCCCGCCCAAAGTTTGGTATCGCTGCGGTGCGCGTAAATAATCAACAATTTCTTGGACTTCTTCTTTGGCTTCGTCACAACCGGCAACATCGGCAAAAGTAACCGTATTGCTGTCTTTATCCAGCAGCCGCGCACGGCTTTTGCCGAACGAAAATGCGCCACCTTTGCCGCCGCCGGTTTGCATGCGCATGAAGTAAATCCACACACCCACTAACAACAGTACCGGCAGCAAACTGATGAAGATGCTGCTGAACAGGCTCGGCTTTTCTTCCGGAATCACATTTACCCGAACACTTTTTGCCAACAGCGTACTGATGAGATTGTCGTCAAGCGGTGCATTGGTAATGAAATCGGTTTTATCGGTGCGCACACCTTTAATTAAATAACCGCTCACTACCGAACCTTCAATATTGACGCTGTCAACCTCGCCATTATTCACTTGCTGAATAAACTGCGAGTATTCGATTTGCTGTTTGTTTTCTTTCTTTTCGGTCAGCGCGTTGAACGCCGCCATCAGCACAAACGCCAATGCTATCCAAACCAAAAGACTTTTTACGGTACCGCGCACTGTCCAAACTCCTATGGCCAAACCATTTACAGATTCAGCTTAAATTAAAAATACTGCGTTATTTCCGTTTAGTAAAATCCCAAACCCACCTGAATCAACCACTTTTCAGGCAGCCTTTATTGTAACGGAATTGATCTTGACTTAACGCTTCCCACGCCCCAATAAATAAACCTCATTGGATCGATTACGCGAAGCTTTGGGTTTGCGTATCAATACCCGAGCAAACGCTGACTTCATAACAGCCTGATATTCATTCAAACCAGCTCCCTGAAACACTTTAACCAAAAAATCACCATTATTTTTCAGGTGCTGCACAGCAAAATCCAAAGCCAATTCAGCAAGATAAAAACTTTTCGCCTGATCGGATACTGCATTGCCCGATATATTGGGTGCCATGTCGCAAATTACAAGGTCTAATGCCCGCTTACCCAGTAATTCTTCAAATTGTGCCAAAACCGATGCTTCGCGGAAATCACCTTGAACAAAATCAACACCGGATAAAGATGCCATCGGCAGAATATCCAATGCAAAAACCTTACCTTGTTGCCCCGCCAATTTCGCCGCCACTTGCGACCAACTGCCGGGCGCACTGCCCAAATCCGCAACCACGGCTCCGGGTTTAATCAAATTGTCTTTTTCATTGATTTCCAGCAATTTGTAGGCAGCACGTGCGCGGTAGCCCTCTTTTTGTGCCAAATGCACGTAATGGTCGTTAACATGCTCATTGAGCCACGCACCAGAAGACTTGGAACGAACCGCCATATTTTTCTGCCATTAAAATAATTGTATTTTAGCGTGAAACTTCATATTCTCCAAAACACATTGTCTCCAGGGCAATCGCATGAAAGATTTAACACAGTTTCAGTAGTTGCTCACGGTAATTATCAGAGGTAGCCGCCAGTAATCGCTGTACTTTAATGCCACCTTTGCGCTTCACAGGTGATAGGCGGATTAGGTTAAGAGATATGCGGTGTAATATGGCCAAGTTATGAGCAGCGAAGCCATTTCTGGCTCGCATTTGATCATCTTTAAAAGCAATATCCATGCACCAATGCAAACTGTTTTCAATGCGCCAATGCAGGCGTATGACGTGATTCAACAATTCGGCATTGTTTGATAAGCTGCTGATATATAATCGTTGTTCATAGGTTGTTTTTC
>NZ_JQKE01000093.1 GCF_000745895.1 Stenoxybacter acetivorans DSM 19021
ACCCGCTTGGCACCGAAGTAACTTTCATCGGCTTCCAATTCCCCGTTGAAAGGCGTATTTTGCAAACAATACGTGAAAATTCGCAACCTAATCTTTGTGTATATTCGATTGATTGACTGACGACTGATTCCGGTTAATTTTGCGGTTTGAGAGGCAGTTAAATCAAGCGAAAAACACTTGATAATTTGCCGCATTTTTGCATCAGAAAGTGACGAACTTTTTTGGTACTTGCAAACCATTGCCATGACTCCTTTTTAGACATTTTAATGCCTTGTTTGGTTGTCATGTCCCAAATATTTTATTGGTTGCCGCATTGGCGTGAGGGAACGTTGTACATTGGAGTTTCCTTGGAAACGGGAACCTAAAACGCTCAAGATAGAAATGTATTTTCAAACAAATCAATTAGATCATGCCGTTGCTATGGCTGATAAAGTATCTGCCAAGCTACATGAATTTGAAACAAAAGGCTTGCAATATCAACAAGCCAATCACATCGTTTCTCCTACTGCTTCTGAAGTTAATTAACCCTTGACAGGAAATATCATGTCCACAATTATCATATCTCAAGATACATTCAAAGATATTAAGGATAAATACGCTGCCGGACAAACCGCCGAAGCATGGCGAATTTTGGGTGAATGCGGTGATGCTTATGCGTTTTTGGCAGCCCGCATTGTTTCAGATGATACCGCCAGTATGCCGCCTTTGGCGAAAGCATTTTATGAAATGGTGCGCATTCAATGGGAAAACACCAGTGGCAATGGTGGAGACCGTATTTGGGGCGGCAAAATTTTTAAAGAAGTTGGGCAAAAGCATTTAGCCAACTATATTGAAGCACTGGAGAAATCTCGCAGCGATAATATTTATACTTTACCTGACACCGAACAAATCGAAGCCAGCTACAAAAAGGCATTACAGGATTCTTTATTGCCGCCGATTGTTGCCATTGATTCTTTGTTCAGTGTGATTGATTACCACATGGGTGCCGCCATTAATTTCAGCTGGGCACAGATTATGAATGATGCCAATTGGGTCATGGGCGGCCCCGCTTGGCAGGAAGACCGCATTAAGTTCAATTCTGATGTGTTTGTGCGGGATGAGGATCCTACTCAGATTGTCAGTATGGCTGATGCAATTATCACATTGGGGAGGACTGTTGTTGATTTTATTGATGATTTTGGCATGAGTGGTCTTGTATCAATGAGTAGCCTTTTTGCACCGTTGTATTGGGCAATTCAATTGGCAGACGGTAATCTGGATTTTAATACATTGGATTTTGCCCGCAGAAATGTGGTGCAGTTAGTATTTAGAGAAGTTGACAACAATTTAACGCCGCAAGAAATTGATTATTTATCAGCAATTATCAATAACAAAGACCGTGAAGCCGCTGATGTTTTGTTGGATAAATTGGCTAAAATACTCGGCATCTCCGCTCCGTCCAGCAATGCTTCAGCAGAGCAAATTTTTGATAATGCCGAAACCATTATCAATTGGCTTAAAGAAAACCCACAAACTTTAAGCATCAGATTGATTGATTCCACTACATCATTAGCACAATTCACCCAAGACAATGACAACGGTTTGGCTTATCGCTATGCTTTAAAAGAATTGAATTCGTTTGTGGTATTGGGCGCAGATTATAACCAAAACGGTGAACTGGATTTATACGATGCTGAAAACAGCACAGGGCAAATGACCCAAAATTGGCTGACAGACAGAAACACCCTTTTATCCATTAAAAATATTCTCAATAAATACGATTTGGATTATCAAAAAGTATTCAGCTTAAATTATAACGGCAGTTATTGGGGTGTGGGTGAAAGCGGCGATTTAAAAGACTTTCCTGAATTGCGCCAATTTAAAGGAAAGAATTTAAAAATCATTGATAAAGATGCTCAAATTTCAGTTGAATTCAATGGCAGCGGCGAACAACAAACCATTCAATTCGGCGGCTCAGGCACTGACACCTTAATCGGCGGTGCGGGATATGATCATTTATACGGCGGCGATGGCACAGATACGTTAGACGGCGGCGCAGGAGATGATTATTTAGAGGGCGGGATGGGATTTGACGGCTATTATATCAAAGGGCGCGATACCATTTTGGATATCGACGGCAAAGGGGTTATTTGGTTTGGCAGCAACGGCGGTGCATCAATGAGAACCCGTTCAGGCGGCAGCCAACAAAGCATCAGCCCATTGTTTGAGACTGTTGCGGGCAGCAATCGCTGGGAAAGTTTGAATGAAGAAGGCAAACCCGACGGTAAGTTTTTGGCTTTTAAAACAGGGCAAAATGATTTAACCATTTCGTATCTCCCAGACGGCAGTTCGGTTTTAATCAAAGATTATTTTCTGCAAGCCTCATCAAATGGAGACGGCTACAGCGGCGTACTCGGCATTGAATTGCAAACCCAAGAGCAAAGCAAAGACGGCTATAAAATTTACAACGGCGATCAAAAATCACCGTTAAACAGCGATGATCCTAACTACAGAGGTGACTATCCCGATAATTATGATTGGTCGAAAGTGCATTACGACACCGCTACCGGTGAACTGGTTGGCGGTATTTTTTCGTCCGGATTTGCCGATGTGATTCGCGGTTCGGCAGAAAAAGATTTGATGCAGGGTTTTGACGGCGATGATGCCATAGACGGCGGAGATGGCGACGATATTATTTACGGCAATGAAGGTGATGATTTATTGGTCGGCGGCAGCGGTGCAGATCAAATTTACGGCGGCGACGGCAACGATTTTATTTTCAGCAGTGCTTATTTAAGTATTGCACGGCGGCTCGGTGAAAAAGACCAATGGATAACGCCCCAAGATGCTAAAGAAATCATTAAAGCCGGTTCATTATGGGGTATTTATACCAGCAGTCTATCAATGGGCTGGGATGGTTTAGCCAGTGTTCAAACCAAGACCGATATTAGCGAAAGCGATATGATCGTTGGCGGCAACGGCAATGACAAGATTATCGGCGGTTGGGCAAACGATTATATTTTGGGTGATGATTTTGAAGAAGGTAATAAAGACGGCAACGATGAGATCACCGCATTGGCAGGCGATGATGTGATTTACGGCGGCGGCGGTGATGATTGGCTGGACAGCGATGGCACAACTTCAGCCGGTTATTTTCATACGATATCGGGCGAATATCACGGTAAAGATTATTTAGACGGCGGCAGCGGCGACGATAAAATCAGAGGCGGCGGCAATAACGATACGCTGTATGGCGGTGACGACGATGATTGGCTGGAAGGCGATGGTATGGAAAGTGTTATTGCGGTTCAGTATCACGGTAATGATTATTTAATCGGCGGCAGCGGCAATGATCGATTGTGGGGTGACTTTGCTATTGATGAAGGGTACGAAAAGGTTGCGGCTGCCGATGAATACGATGATGTTTTGGACGGCGAAGCGGGCGATGATGAATTATTCGGCGGTCAAGGCAATGATCAGCTGTATGGCGGCGTGGGCAACGATATTTTATTGGGCAATGATACTTTGTATGGCTATTACGGCGATGATGTGTTAAACGGCGGCGATGGTGATGAAGAAAGTGCTATTAAAACCCTGTATCACGGCAACAATTATCTGGGTAGAGGCAGCAGTGTGGCATGTTGTTTGGAAATTGTGAAAAAGCCTAATTTTACCGTTGCATACCAGAAGTAAAGGGGAGTAGTATGCCAAAAAATGTTAAGCAGCATCACGTTATCTATCTGTATCCTTGGGAGGATTGGGTAATGTATTCGATGGATCAAGATTTACTAGACAGGCTGCCTGAAAGCATGGAACTGGGGTTTCCGCGCTTTCAGGTAGCCTGTTTGTGTTTAAAAAAGAGATAAATTTTATGCACCTTAAAGAAAAGAGCTACTGATGAGTGCAATATTTTTAGTTTTATTTTTTTGTTTGTATTTTTGTTTTTTATTGCTAATACAAAAATTCTTATTCGGTTGGGCAGGAAAATGGCGATTTTTAATTTACCCATTTTTTTGGTATGGTATGTTTCATTTGCTGGTGATTGATGAAATTATCGGAGAAAAGCAATTTAAAAAATTATGCCAAGATCCAAATAATTACTACATAAATTGGGATAAGATAAGAGGAAAGGAGGTTTATGATGATACTATTAGTGATTATTTAATTGGGTACGCTATTCCAATTTACCATCAGTACACAACGCTCCATGATATGGAAACTAATGAAGAATACGGTTTTTATAATTTTTATAGTGCAAGTGGGGGGTGGTTTGCCAGACGTATCGGTTCTTCTTACAAGCCAGTATCTTTTGAAGGATATACCGAATGCCATGCAAATTATCCTCAAAAATTATATGAATTAAACCATGTTACTTCAACTCTTAGAACACTTAAACGGAAGGATTTAAAATGAATAACCTTAATAATGCGTATATCAACGCTTTGTTGGCTGATGCCGCCTATGTAGCAAATTTAACAACATTGAGCGGTGGAGCACTTGCGAAACAGTTAGCTAAACGCATGACCGAACCTGTCGCCAACTTCATTGCCAACAACTTTGAAGTCATTGACCAATTCGATGAATCTGAAACCGGAGATTATTCAGGTTTTGATGTTACTGTATGGCGTGGTAAATCGGGTACAGATTATGCAGGGAAAGTATATCTTTCATTCAGAGGTACAGAGCCTGGCTCTACGGCTGATTACAAAGCTGATGCTGATTTGGCAGTAAATATTGCTGCTCGTCATCAAATCATGGATATGATTAATTGGTATCTGCGTGCAATTACACCTATTGATCAGATGGCAAAACAATTTATTTGTGAACTGGAAAATGATGCCGGCAATAGTGTTACGTTTGATAAATCGGTTTCAGGTACAGGAACATTGCTTGATGTTGATGCTGTTCAAATCAATGGTCATAGTTTAGGTGGGCATTTGGCGGCTGCATTTGCAAGAATTTTCGGCGGCTCAGTGTCTATTGATGGGATTGATACCTACAACAGCGCAGGATTTTTGAAAGAAAGAAGCAAGCAGTTTTTTAAAGAATTAGAAGAAATATTGCAACTGGGCACGACTTCATTTAATCAAAGCCAAAATAATTGCTATACAGTTAATGGCATTAGCATAACCACCAATGATTGGTATCATAACCAAATTGGTGAAAGGCAGGAAATCTTTAATAAACAGGCTGCCTGAAAATATTGGCATTAAATTGAGTAGTTTCAGGCAGCTTGTTTGTACTTAAAAAAGAGATAAGTTTCTACACTCAAAAAAGGAGTAATCAATGGGTGGTTTTATATTGCTGGTTGTTTTCTGCTTGTATTGTTTATTTATCTATCAAGTACAAAATATACTGTTCAAAAAATTTAAAAATAAAATGGGTATTTGGAAAATACCTACTACTGTTTTATTTTGGATAGTGATGTTTTTGTTACCCGTAAGCGATGAAATTGTTGGTTATTGGCAATTTCGGAAACTATGCCAAGACCCGAATGCCCATCATATGAATTGGGAAAAAATAAAGGGAAAGGAAGTCTATTCAGATGATATTGGTAATCATCTGACTGGATTTGCTATTCCAATTTATAACAGGCGAATCAATTTTTATGATATGGAAACCAATGAGGAGTATGGTTTTTATAATTTTTATCGAGCCAAAGGAGGATTTCTTGTTAGGCACATTATATCAGGTTCACCACCAATAGTTTTTGGGCAAAACGCCGAGTGTTATGCAAATTATCCTCAATCGTTATATGAATTAAATCACGTTACTTCAACTCTTAGACTTAACAAATAAGGAGCTTTAAAATGAACAAAATTAACAATGCGTATATCAACGCCCTTTTGGCAGATGCCGCTTATGTAGAAAATTTGGCAGGCGGATCACTTGCTGGTGCGTTAAAAGAGCGCATGACCGAACCAGTCGCCAATTTTATCGCCAACAACTTCGAGGTTATCACCCAACAAGAAACAGGCGATATTGTTGGTTCAGGCTTTGATGCCACAGTTTGGCGTGGTAAATTGGGTACACTTTATTCAGGGGAAGTTTATATTTCATTCCAAGGATCACTGGGATTTGCGGATTTCGCCGATGATGATGATTTAGCCTTAAAATGGGCAGCAACCGAGCAAATCACCGATATGATTAATTGGTGGAAGCGTATAACCACACCTAAAGGTGAAATGGTTCAGCAATTCAAACTTGTACCTATTGCTGGTGAAGTGATACCTATTTTATACCAAACTGACGATGCCGAAGGCACTGGTGAATTAGTCGGCGTAACCAGTGTTCACGTAAACGGGCATAGTTTAGGCGGACATTTAGCCAGTGTATTTGTAAGATTTTTTGGTGGTATGGTAAATATTGAAGATGTTTATACATATAACAGTGCAGGATTTAATATTATTAGTGAGCTATTTTTTAAACAACTTGATTTCTTGCTGCAAACAGGTGGCAGTGAATTTTATGAAGGGCAGAATAACTATTTTGCTGAAAATGGCATTAGCATAACCACCAATGATTGGTGGTTTAACCAAATCGGCATACGTCAAGAAATATTTAATGAAGAAAGCAGCATTTTAATTTATCAAAACCATTCTATTTATAAACTTGTCGATACCTTGGCACTTGGCAATTTATTGGGAAAATTAGACAAAAATTTAACGTTAAAAACATTAAATGATTTATTAAGCCAAGCCAGCAATGAAACTGAATCTTCTTTAGAAAAAGCCTTAGACCAGTTCCGTCAATTGATTTTAAATAAAACCAATGATACTTTGGTTGGTGATGATAATGAAGAAGCTCCTTCTCGTGTGAATTATCACGAAAACCTTGCAGAATTGGAAGAAAGTAAGATATTCCAAGCTCTGACAAAGCACGATAACCTTCAAATTCAGGCAACCACCGCCGCATTAGCCGTTCAAGACAATGAGATAGGCATAGCGCATCGCTATGCTTTAGCCAAACTCAATGCCTATGCACTTATTGGCGTGGATTATTCTCAGCACAATAATGGTGAACTGGATTTATATGATGCCAAAAATAACATAGGGCAAATGACCCAAAATTGGCTGACAGACAGAAACACCCTTTTATCCATTAAAAATATTCTTAATAAATACGATTTTGATTATCAAAAAGTATTCAGCTTGGATTATAACGGCAGTTATTGGGGTGTGGGTGAAAGCGGTGATTTAAAAGACTTCCCCGAATTGCGCCAATTTAAAGGAAAGAATTTAAAAATCATTGATAAAGAT
>NZ_JQKE01000094.1 GCF_000745895.1 Stenoxybacter acetivorans DSM 19021
CCATAAATCACTTAACGGAGCGACACCATACGAGGTACTAGAGAAATATTTTTATTTTGATGAAAAGTGTAAACAACGCGGATAATTCTTACATGTTATCTATGAAATCACATGAATTTTCTTAAAGAAATAACAATTGCTTATGCTTTCAGGCAGCATTTAAAAATGGCTGTCTGAAACATACTTAACCGCAGAAAAGCGGGCAAACGGGTGCAATCATTCATGTTTTGATGCACGCAACAAAAAGCAGAGCGGGTGCTGTTTTGAGCAGATACGGCGTTGTTAATTATTTTAACTTTCATCTGTTGATTTTCAATTTTCTTTTGGTTTCCGCCGTTGTTTCAGCAAAACCAACACCGTTCCGTCGTTGCGCAGATTGGGTTGGGCATAGGCGATGACTTCGGGGTGTGCCATCAGCCAGCGGCGAACAGTGTTTTTTAATACAGGCATATAATCTTTTGAACCCAAGCCGCTGCCATGAACAATTTCGCCGCACACGCCGCGTTTTTGTACATAGTCCACGAAGGCATTCAAAGTTTCTTGCGCTTCTTCTTGGCGGTAGCCGTGCAAATCCAAAAAGCCGACAATCGGCCAATGTTTGGCTTGCAGCCTGCGAATATCGTGTTCGCCGCGTCCATTTTTACTGAATACGTCGGGTGGTATTTGTTCGCCGGCATCGCTCACGAAGAAATGGTTTTCCTGAGCCAAATGCTCTTCTGCTTGCCGTCTCACCTTAATCGGTGTTTTGTCTTGCGGATGGTGATACTGATTGGTGGACTTCAGTGGGGTAACACCGCGCATTTCTTCGGTGAAATTCACCGTTCGTTGCTGTATTTGCCGCGCTTTGGCTTCGACAGCTTCTTTAGCGGCTTGTTCTGCTTTGGCGGTTTGGCTTAATTGTTTTAAGGCTGCCTGAAAATCGATTTTCATGATGTGTTGTGAGAAAATACGTAAATCGGTTTATCGTTAATATTCAGAATACGCATTATAATCAACTTTAAATATTGATTGCTTTTTGGTGTCGGTTTCCGGAAATTTCAAAGTAAAAAATCGAAACAGGGTGATTATTACCGCTGTCAATGATACCAACGGGGGATAATCTAAGAAAATACGGGTATGTTTGATGTATATTAAAATTGTTGCATTTGATGCTTCAGGCAGCCTCAAAAATGATTATCCTGTGCCGCTGTTGGCTGGGATCACTTTTGATTGGTTTTTAGTTTAAGGAGAATGGGTTATGGTTAAACAAGCCTTTTTGGATACGGATATATTGATTGTCGGCGCAGGACCTGCCGGTTTGAGTTTTGCCCGTGCTGTTGCACCTTGTGGAATGCGTGTTACCTTGGTCGAAAAAAGCAGTGAAGCCGAATTGGCAAACCCGCCTTACGACGGGCGGGAAATCGCGCTGACACATCGATCTAAAGCCTTTATGGAAGAGCTGGGCATGTGGCAATCGGTGGCTGAAGACGAGATTTATAAACTCAAAGATGCCCGTGTCGTAAACGGGCAATCGGATTATGAATTGTATTTCCCGCAACCATCAACCGCCTTAGGAAAACCCACGGACACTTTGGGTTATTTAATTTCCAACCACAATATCCGCAAAGCGGCGTATCAGGCGATTAAATCTTGGCAAAACGTGGCGTTAATTTGCGAAAAGGGCGTGCGTGAAGTACACACCAATGCGCAGGGCGCACGCGCTGTTTTAGATGACGGCTCTGAAATCCATGCGCGTCTGCTGATTGCCGCCGACAGCCGTTTTTCACACACCCGCCGCCAATTGGGTATTTCCGCCGATATGCACGACTTCGGGCGGACGGTGATTGTGTTCCGTATGCGCCACACCTTATCCAATCACCACAGTGCATTTGAATGCTTCCACTATGGGCGTACTTTGGCATTGCTGCCGCTTGAAGAATACTTAACCAATTGCGTTATCACTATTGACAGCGACAAAGCCGACAGCGTTTTAAAATTGTCGCCCGAGGCACTGGCATCTGATGTTATCCGACAATTGAACGGCCGCTTGGGTGAGATGACTTTAGACAGCACCATACACGCTTATCCTTTAGTGGGCGTTCATGCCAATGCGTTTTACGCTGTTCGCAGCGCGCTGATTGGTGATGCGGCAGTGGGCATGCACCCGGTAACCGCACACGGCTTTAATTTGGGCTTGGAGAGTGCGCATATTTTGAGCCGTTTGGTAAACGAAGCCGCCGAGGAAGGGCGCGATATCGGCAGCAACGGCTTGCTGGCGCGTTATCAGCGTGAACACATGCTGCACACCCGCCCGCTGTATCACGGCACGAATGTGATGGTGAAGCTGTTTACCAACGAAGCCCCGCCCGCCAAAGTATTGCGTTCAGCCATTTTGCGTTTGAGCAATCACTTTCCGCCGATTAAACATTTAATCAGCAAGCAATTAACGGGTTGATGTGTGATGGATAGAAGGCTGCCTGAAAACATTGCCGGCAGGCAAACCATGAATTCGGTAGCTGAATTTTCGGTATTGATGTCGCTGTATGCCAAAGAACAGCCCGAATTTTTGACACAATGTTTACACAGTTTGCAGCAGCAAACCTTGCCGGCAACAGAAATTATTATTGTTTTTGACGGCAGCATTGGCAAAGAATTACAACAGTGTGTGGCGCAATTTGCACACACCTTGCCCATTCGCGTCTGTCCTTTGCCCGAAAATGTCGGCTTGGCGAAAGCACTCAATCATGGTCTGGCGCATTGCCGCTGTGAATGGGTGCTACGCATGGACACCGACGACATATGTGTTCCCGAGCGTTTCGTCAAGCAGTGGGCATTTTTACAGCAATACCCCGACCTTGCCATATCGGGCGGGCTGACCGCGGAATTTTCACGCACACCGAATTGTATTGACGCCGTCAAAACCGTGCCGTTGACACATAACGAAATCATGCGTTATTCAAGAAAACGCAATCCGTTTAACCACATGACAGTAGCCTATCGCAAAACAGCCGTATTGGCAGTAGGCGGCTACCGCCACCATTTATTTATGGAAGACTACCAATTGTGGCTTCGACTGTTGGCAGCGGGTTATCGCAGCGGCAATCTGCCTGAAGTGCTGGTATATGCACGCGCGGGGCAGGCGATGTACCGCCGCCGCCGCGGGTGGCGTTATGTTAAAAGTGAGTGGCAATTGTGTTGTATCAAACAACAATTACATTTTCAGGCAGCCTTACCTGCCTTATTCACTTTTGTCGCCCGCAGTGCAGGGCGTTTATTGCCCGAAACACTATTGGCGCGGGTGTATCGGCGTTTACGCAAGCATTGAATTGATTAAGGCTGATTAACGGCTTGGCTTTTGTTACCGCGTAATAACAGTATGAGTGTTCACTAATGCTGTTTACTTAAACGTGACCGCATTAATAAAACAACGTTATTTTCTTATGATGCGGTGTTGCCGTTAATCATCATGATTTTTCCCGCAGCACCCAATCTTTCCACGCACCATAACCGGCGGCATCCATTTCTTCATATGGGATAAACCGCAAACTCGATCCGTTGATGCAATAGCGCAAACCGCCCATTTCTGTTGGTCCGTCGTTAAATACGTGTCCCAAATGTGAATCCGCGGTGTGGTTGCGTACTTCAGTGCGCTGGCGGCTGAGGCTGAAGTCGTCGTGTTCACTTACTGCCTGCTCTTGAATTGGACGGGCAAAACTCGGCCAGCCACAACCGGAATCGAATTTATCGCGGGAACTGAATAAAGGCTCGCCGCTGACAATATCCACATACAAACCCGGTGCGAACAAGTGATCATATTCATGACTGAACGGACGCTCCGTTCCTGCTTGTTGGGTAATGCGGTATTGTTCCGGTGTCAGCCGTTCGCGTAAATCGGCAGTGTCTGGTTTCAGGCAGCCTTTCTTGTCATCGGCTGCCTGAAATGGCGGCGGTACATCGTTGTTACCCTGTAAAGGGATATCGGCTTGGTGTACATTGATATGGCAATAGCCGTTTGGATTTTTCAGCAAATATTGCTGATGTTCGTCTTCCGCAGGGAAAAAATGCTGCAACGGCAAGTTTTCCACCGCAATCGCTTGCGTATATTTGCCTTGCTCTGCATTTAAGGCTGCCTGAATAATATTTTTATCGGCAGGATCGGTGTAATACACGCCGCTGCGATATTGAATACCGACATCATTGCCTTGCCGATTGATGCTTACGGGATTCACCACGCGGAAAAAATATTGCAGAATATCTGATAAGCGCAACTTATCTGAATCGTAAGTTAATTTTACGGTTTCTACATGCCCACTGTTGCGGCAAACATCTCCATAACTCGGTTTTTCCGTGTGTCCGTTGGCATAGCCCACTTGTGTGTCTAGTACACCATCAATGCGGCGAAAATAAGCTTCCAAGCCCCAAAAACAACCGCCTGCCAGATAAATCACTTTTTCTTGCATCAATATTTTTCCTTGAAAAATGAAATGTTATTTTAAAAATAATGCGCTGTATAGCCAAACAATAAAAAACCGACAACCATTTGAATGTGTTTTGTAAGATACGTTCTAAATTATTTGAATATAATATACAATGAGTTCTGCATTTTTATCGAAACCCACTTCCAATATGGGAACACATGTAATAAAAAGCTATGGTTCAGCCTGCACTTGGTTTGTCGGGGAGGAGGTGTGTCAGCAATGATTTTTTTACCATTTTTTTTAATTGTTCTTATCGTCTCTATTGCAGCGGATACATTAGGAGGCGTTAATCGTATTTTTTATTTACTATCATTTTTAACATCTCTTCTTCTTTTAATGATAATTTTTTTATTTGCAAGAGATGATGATTTTTATATGTATTTCTCAATAGCCGCTGTTTTAATGAATATGCTGGCTTCTGGATATAAATTTTTTGCTTCGAAAAAACCAAGACTATAGAAAATACGCAATGATTATTATAACAGCCTATGTTACTAATGTAGTGCAATGATTTTCTCATTTCTTACTTACTCACATTGCGGGGGGCACTTCTCACAGGCTTTATTTTTTATGCCATTACTATAGCATTCAGTGGGCTTGTTGCACAGGCTTTAAGCTTTTTGATTCATCTCGCGGGCAAAGGAGAGAAAAATGACTGAATGAAAGCAGCGTTGCTGCCCAAAATGTGGATTTGATTATGGAATTTTATGGATTTTTATAAAAAAATCCAGCAAATTAGAGAAAATTGGTAACAAATGCAGGAAATGCGATGCCATTCTTTCTCTTGATGGAAAAAGCGCATCCTATGTAAGAAATGTTCGATTTTTAGAGTACGTAAATATAGTAATGCTTGGTTTAATTTTATCGTCATTGTATCGTGTTACGGGCGGAGTAAATTTTTTATTTATTTTTTCTGCATTATTCATATTGATGGTGAATTTTTTATTTATTTTTATATATTTATTTTGTTTCTCAATCTTATTATTAATATTTTTTCCGGATATTGGTGTTATAAATTTAGTAGAAAACCCCACGAAGATTTTTAAGTCAGTAGGATTTTTTAATGATTATACTTAGCAAAAGCACAGTGCAGAATCGGTAAGTCACGTATTATTGCCGCTTGGATTTTTGGCGTTTTTGAGATTTCAAATTACTTCTTTGAAATGACTTAAATAATTATTAAGGTGTTTCTTAAAATGATGAATTTTAATCCCTGTAATAAAGAAAGCCCGCTGGTATTCTTGGAAGTGTGGTTTTTTATTTCTTATGTTATTGTTTTTTTATCATTATTTTTTAGCATTAAATGGATTGTTTTAGTTTGGGCTTTTGTCGCTTTTTTTTCCGTAAATAAACTTCTATTCATATCTAAGCTGTTTGGAAAATTTAGTCAAGTTTCTATCGGGTTGATATTATCAGAAATATTAATTCTATCGGCATCACTCGTGCCCGGTGTTAATGATGTAAAAATAATATTTTGCAGTCTTTGTACGTTCTCAAGTATTCTTGCTCTCAGGAAAGGGAGGGAAAAAATAATTATTGAATTTGATGATGATAATGGACGCATGAAGACGTGCACGGTGCATGATTTAAAAAAGTATTTCTTTGTTATTATTGTGCGAATCATATATTTTATAATCTTATTTCTTATTTTTAACAAATATAAGTAGATAATCATGATTTTTAAATCCCCCCCCTTCTACCTTGTTATGAGTCTAGCCACCACCTGTGTTTGGGCATTAGTGGTCATTGCCTTGGTCAATCTCGCCGCCTCCGCCCCTGGCATGATCACTGATACCTTGCAACGAGAAGATCAAGTTGGGAGGGTATTCTCCATTTAGGAATCTTCTATTAAGTTGGAATTAATCGATTACTGAATTATATGGAAATTATTGTTATAAATTTTAGTGTAGAGGTATTCAATAATGAAAAAAATAATATTGAATAGCATTATTGTTTCTGTTATGTCTTTCTTGCTCGTACTTGGATGGCACGCATATAATAGTTACTATTTGACTAAACTAACTAAAAAAATTTGTAATGAGGCTATTGGCTTTAAATTGAATGAAATCTAGGATATGGTCAAAAAATTCGATTTGGTATTGGTATTGATAAGCGATAAAAGTACCGGTGATTATATAATCATTCATTCGCCAAAAAATATGGCAAGAGCGACCTGCACTTTAAAAATTAATTCTAATATTATCATCGGGTCTGAATTTGATGTTCTTGAATAATTCGACAGCAGCAATATTTAAGAAGGATGCTTTTACTAAAAAATCCTCTTGCAAAAAGTCTGTTTCAATGGTGGCAATGAAACCCATTGACAATAAATTAAACAACACATTCTATGTGTAAGAATTACCCGCGTTATTTACACTTTTCATCAAAATAAAAATATTTCTCTAGTACCTCGTATGGTGTCGCCCCGTTAAGTGATTTATGGGGCTTCACCGTATTGTAGTAGTTGATGAAGCGATTTAGCTCCAGCTTTCGATGCTCACTGTCCTGAAAGCGTGTTTTATCGTGCCACATCTGCATCAACGTCCTGATAACCCGCTCTGCCTTACCATTGGTCTGTGGGCGGGCAACTCGGGTAAATTTTTGATTGATGCGATGTTCTGTACAGAC
>NZ_JQKE01000095.1 GCF_000745895.1 Stenoxybacter acetivorans DSM 19021
TAATTTATGGAAAATAATACACTATGGCTTAATTGATTAAAATGGTGAGAGAAAATTTTTCATGCGATTGCCCTGGCACTTGATGTTACATGGGCGCAGCCGTCTTGGATATGCTAGAATGATACGTTTATATCCTTTTGTTGCGTGCATTCATTATGACCGACGCTCTATTCGCCAAAGAAACCATTCCCATTTCCCTGGAAGAGGAAATGCGCCGTTCTTATCTGGATTACGCCATGAGCGTGATTGTCGGACGGGCATTGCCCGATGTGCGCGATGGCTTAAAGCCTGTGCATCGGCGCGTATTGTATGCCATGCACGAACTGGGTAACGATTGGAATCGAGCTTACAAAAAATCAGCACGTATTGTCGGCGACGTCATTGGTAAATACCACCCGCACGGCGATTCAGCCATTTATGACACCATTGTACGCATGGCGCAGGATTTTTCCATGCGCTATATGCTGGTGGACGGACAAGGAAACTTTGGTTCGGTGGACGGCGACCCGGCAGCGGCAATGCGTTATACCGAAATCCGCATGGCGCGCATTGCCCATGAAATGCTTGCTGACATTGACAAAGAAACCGTAAATTTCGGTCCCAACTATGACGGCAGTGAACATGAACCGCTGATTTTGCCCACCAAAATCCCCTCATTACTGATTAATGGTTCAACCGGTATTGCCGTTGGCATGGCAACCAATATTCCGCCGCACAATTTAAATGAAGTTATTCGAGCCTGCCATGCCTTGCTGGACAACGAAGACTTAACTGTAGATGAATTAATCGCCTACATACCCGCCCCCGACTTCCCCACCGCCGCCACCATTTACGGCTTATCGGGCGTGCATGAAGGCTATCGCACCGGACGCGGACGCGTGGTCATGCGCGGCAAAACCCACATCGAACCCATTGGCAAAAACGATGAGCGCGAAGCCATCATCATTGACGAAATTCCCTACCAAGTAAATAAAGCCAAATTGGTGGAAAAAATCGGCGATTTGGTGCGCGAAAAAATATTGGAAGGCATTGCCGAATTGCGCGACGAATCCGATAAATCGGGCATGCGCGTGGTGATTGAATTAAAACGTAATGAAAACGCCGAAGTCATACTCAACCAGCTCTACAAACTCACCCAACTACAAGACAGTTTTGGCATCAATATGGTGGCATTGGTGGACGGTCAGCCGCGTTTGCTGAACCTGAAACAAGTGTTGCGCGAATTTTTGCGCCATCGCCGCGAAGTGGTTACCCGCCGCACTCTGTTTGAACTGAAAAAAGCGCGTGAACGCGGGCATATTTTGGAAGGACTGGCAGTTGCCTTATCCAATGTTGATGAAATCATTGCCTTAATTAAAGCCTCCGCCACACCGCCTGAAGCCAAAATCGCCTTATTGGCGCGCTCTTGGCGTTCGGCATTGGTAGAAGAAATGCTCAATCGCACCGATATGGATTTGAGCTTAGCCAAGCCGGAAGGGTTGCCTGAAAACATTGGCTTAACGGCTAACGGCTATTTCCTCTCCGAAGCACAAGCACAAGCCATTCTTGAAATGCGTTTGCAGCGTTTAACCGGCTTGGAACAAGACAAAATCGTTGCCGAATACAAAGACATCATGGCGCAGATTCTGGATTTATTGAATATTTTGGCAAACCCGGAACGCGTCAGCCAAATCATTCACGATGAATTAGATGCCGTATCGGCGCAATTCGGTGATGAACGCCGCAGTGAAATCAACCCGTTTGGCGGCGATATTGCCGATGAAGACTTGATTCCGCAGCGAGAAATGGTGGTAACCCTCACTCATGGCGGTTACATCAAAATTCAGCCCACCACAGACTACCAAGCTCAGCGGCGCGGCGGACGCGGCAAACAAGCCGCCGCCACCAAAGACGAAGATTTTATTGAAACCTTATTTGTTGCCAACACCCACGATTATTTATTGTGCTTCACCAACTTGGGTTTATGCCATTGGATTAAAGTCTATAAACTACCCGAAGGCGGACGCAACAGCCGAGGCCGTCCGGTAAACAATGTTTTGAATATGAATGAAGGTGAGAAAATCACCGCCATACTGCCGGTGCGTGAATTTTTGGACAATGAATATGTGTTTATGGCAACGGTACAGGGTTTTGTGAAAAAAACCGCCTTGTCTGCATTCAAAAACGTCAGCGTCAAAGCAATTAAAGCCATCACCCTCAACGGCGGCGACAGCTTGGTGGGTGTGGCAAAAACCTCAGGCAACGATGACATCATGCTGTTTTCCAACCACGGCAAAGCCATTCGCTTCAACGAATATTGGGACAGCACCGCCGCAGACACCAACACGGAAGATGACGGCAATGCGGATACCGAAAACGATGAAACCGTCAACGATGAAGCCGCCATTGATACCGACAGCAATGACACCCCTGCAAAAATCAATAAAGGCATTCGTCCTTCCGGACGTTTATCGCGCGGCATACGCGGCATGAAATTGCCTGAAAGCGCCCGTATTGTCAGCATGTTGGCACGCAGTGCCAATATCGAAACCGGCAAGCAAGTTTTAACCGCCACCACCAACGGCTATGGCAAACGCACCCCCATTACCGATTACACCCTGCGCAACCGAGGTGGACAAGGAATCATCGCGATAGACACAGGAGAGCGCAACGGCAATTTGGTTGCCGCTGCTTTGGTGGACGAAAACGATGATTTAATGCTGATTACCAGCGGCGGCGTACTCATTCGCACCAAAGTTGCCCAAATACGCGAAACAGGCAGAGCCGCCGCAGGCGTGAAATTAATTAACTTAGACGCAGGTGAACATTTGGTGAGCTTGGAGCGTATTGCCGAAGCAGAAGAAATAGACGAGGTTGAGCAAGGCAATGGAAATTCGAGCAGTAATCATGACGAGCAGCCCAAATAAAATAGTGCGGCTTTTCTGAAATATTTTTCAAACTGCCTGAAAGACATTCCATACCATGACGAATTATCGTAAACAGCGTGTCCTATCCCAATACGCCGCTGGCATTTGAAAGATATTCCATACCATAACGAATTTTCGTAAACCTGGCAGTAATCTGTTGTTTGCGTTTTTTCAGGCAGCCTGAAACACATAAAGGTTGCCTGAAAGAAAAAATGAATGATCGCAATTTTTATTTTAATAAAATGGGTGCTGCTATTGTTTTGATTCATCTGTCAAACAATCAATATTTCCCAATTAAGAAAATAGTTCATTATTTTATCAGGGGCTGCAAAAAAATATCTCTGTTGCGTTTTCTTTCTTAATCAAAAATATCATCATTAAGGCAACACATGGAAACCGTATACACCATTAAAAATACCTTGCTTTCAAGCAAGCATGATTATGGCAATTGAGCGAAAAATACTTTTATTACCCATAATGACATAACTAAAACCAAGTATTACTGATTTCTGTACTGTATTTTGTGTGTGATATTTATTGATGGATTTGGATCTTTTTGATGCAAGCAGTATTTTTCAAGAAAACAAAATATTGACTCTATCGCTGACATTGGCTGGGCGTGGCTTTTATTGGCTTCATTAAAAAACGTATGGCGTAAAACACAGCAGTTTAAATATCGCCGCAGTAATACACAGCCTCAAAAGCAGTTTATCGGAAATCATGCAACAACACTATTAACTTGCTTTATTTAATCCGTAAGTCTATTCGGATACAGCAGTGATTTCCCTTGATTTATTTCAATTTGTATATCGGTAATTATAATGGTTATTCATTGATTTCAGGCTGCCTGAAAAAACAGTATGGCGGCTTATTTGAGATATTTAAGCCAAATATAATACAACTTCAGTGATTTAAGTGGTTTTTTATGCAACAGCACCGCGCCCGTAAACGGTTTGGGCAGAATTTTTTACAAGACAGCCGCGTGATACACGATATTGTTCATGCGGTAAATCCTCAGCCTGATGACATTGTGATAGAAATCGGCCCCGGTTTGGCTGCGATTACCGCACCGCTGGCAATGAAATTAAAGCAATTACACGTGGTGGAAATTGACCGCGATATTGTGGCATACCTCAAAACCTTGCCGTTTGCCAAGCAATTGGTGATACATGAAGGCGATGTATTGCAATTTGATTTCAATCAAGTGGCAGGCAAGAAAAAAATTGTCGGCAACTTGCCTTATAATATCTCCACGCCTTTATTGTTTCGCTTCAGCGAATTCGTTGACGATATCATTGATATGCACTTTATGCTGCAAAAAGAAGTAGTGGAACGCATGACAGCGATGCCAAAAAGCCATGATTACGGGCGCTTGAGCGTCATGCTGCAATATTTTTTTGAAATGGAAAACCTGATAGATGTACCGCCCGAAGCCTTTAGCCCTGCACCGAAAGTGGATTCTGCCGTGGTGCGTTTGATTCCGCACACGGGGCGGATTGGCATCGCACAAAATTTCTCCCATTTTTCACAATTGGTTAAACAAGCGTTTCAGCAACGGCGGAAAACCATACGCAATAATCTTAAAGACTGGGCAGATGACGCACAATTAACAGTGGCAGGCATTGATCCGCAGGCACGCCCCGAACACATTGCACCTGAATGTTTTGTGGTGCTGAGCAATCATTTGCTGCCGAATTTTTCAGGCAGCCTGTAAGAGAACAACACCATGATTAAATTTAAAAATGTACACAAATGGTTTAAAGATTTACACGTCATCAACAACGTGAATCTGGAAGTGAAGGCAGGAGAAGTTGTGGTGGTTTGCGGTCCGTCAGGCAGCGGCAAATCTACCCTAATCCGCACCGTGAATCAGCTGGAAACCATACAACAAGGTGAAATTTGGGTGGACGGCGTGAATGTTGCAGACAGCAAAACCGATTTAAATGCCATTCGCGCCGAAGTGGGTTTTGTGTTTCAGCATTTTAATCTCTATCCACATTTAACCGTGCTGGAAAACATCATCTTATCACCCATTAAAGTAAAAAAATTGAGCAAAGACCAAGCCGAGCAAAAAGCCTTGGAATTGCTGAACCGTGTGGGTTTGGCGCACAAGGCCGCCGCTTATCCGCAGCAATTATCAGGCGGGCAGCAGCAACGTGTTGCCATTGCCCGAGGCTTGGCAATGGAGCCGCGCGCCATGTTGTTTGATGAGCCCACTTCCGCGCTGGATCCGGAAATGATCGGTGAAGTATTGAAAGTAATGAAAGACTTGGCGATGAGCGGCATGACCATGATGGTGGTTACCCACGAAATGGGCTTTGCACGCGAAGTGGCTGACCGCGTGGTGTTCGTGGATCACGGACAAATCGTAGAAGAAGCCGAACCGGAAGCATTCTTTTTGCACCCGCAGCATGAACGGGCGCAGCAGTTTTTGAATCAATTATTAACACACTAAAACAAGCTGCCTTATATATTGCCCTGAAAATTTGGCTTCTGTTGTTATTGTATAGAAACCGACCCAAAAACAATGAATTTACTTGCATAATTATCGGGTTTCATGTTATAAATCTTGTTTACTAAAATTTTCTGTTTGGAGTTAACCATGGCACGAGTATGTGAGGTGACCGGAAAACGCCCGATGAGCGGCAATAACGTGTCACACGCTAACAACAAAACCAAACGCCGTTTTTTGCCAAATTTGCAATCACGTCGTTTTTGGGTGGAAAGTGAGAATCGCTGGGTGCGTTTACGCGTAACCAACGCGGCTCTGCGCACCATTGATAAAAACGGCATTGATGCTGTTTTGGCTGATCTTCGCGCTCGCGGCGAAGCCTAATTTTCACTAAATGAGAGGAAAAAATCATGCGTGATAAAATTAAACTGGAATCTTCCGCCGGCACCGGTCATTTCTACACCACCACCAAAAACAAACGCAATATGTCAGGTAAATTTGAAATTAAAAAATTTGATCCCGTTGTGCGCAAACACGTGTTGTATAAAGAAACCAAATTGAAATAAACTTTGCTTATTTAAGCGAATTGTTTTTATTGCCAAACTAAAAAGCCTTTATTCATTATGTGAATCAAAGGCTTTTTAATTAGCGAATTTATTTAGTCGTCCCTGAAGAACCTGATCTAAAATATTCAAACAACTTGCCAAAAATCTTGTCTTAAAAACCTAAATAAAATTAAATTTTTTCGACAAAAAAACAACCATGTCAACAATTTACGGAAATTGT
>NZ_JQKE01000096.1 GCF_000745895.1 Stenoxybacter acetivorans DSM 19021
ACGGCTTTGTCCTGCGTTACGTTGGCAATCAAGATGTCCGCACCGCCGGCAGGGTCTTTCAGCCACACGTTGATGCTGTCGCCCACGTCCAGGGTTTTATTGCCGTCCACTTTGATGTTCAGCTGGAAGTTGGGGTCGTCCATGCTGACGTCGCCGTTGCCGATGGTTGCCACGTTGGCGGTGGCGGTTTGTTTGCCGGCGGCATCGTCATAGGTGTTGATGTTGGTGCCGCTGCCGTAGTCCGAACGGACATTATTGCCTTGGTAGAAGCCGACTGCATCGTTCCAGCTTTCAATCGAAGCGGTGTTCACAGGGGCAACGCCGTCGATGTATTGCTGTTTGTTTTCCGCGAGGCTGTTCAATACGCCGTTATACAAATTGCCCGCCAAGTCGGTAATCACGGCGCCGTTCAGGGTGATGGCGTTTACCGGTACGGAAACGCCTTTGGCGTCCACGCCGTTGGCGGTGGGGCTGTCTTCATCGCCCGCTTGCACCACATACTCAAAGACGATTTTGCCGTTGGTTAAGTCGGAATGCGCGGCATCAAATTTGGCATAGCGGTTTTCCGGGTAGATGTTGGCCGGGTAGCCGCCGTTCGGGGTCAGCTGCAGGGTGAGCGTCATCGCCGCCGGGTTGGTAATAATCACCCCTTCGTTGAATTGAACGTTCAGATAAATGCTGTCGCCGATTTTATACACGCCGATTTCTTCGCCTTTGCTTTGCTCATAAGCGTTCTCTGCGGCGTTTTCTCCGCCGGTGGCGGTTGAATCGGTTAACGGTACGCCGCTGCCGTCCCAGCTGCTGATGTCGGTCAGGCTGTTCGGGTCTTTGCCGGCGGCAATCATGGCTTGGTTGTAGTTGCCCAAGTCGCCGGTGGACGCCCAGTTAACGAAAGCGGTCGGTGAAATGGCATCAATGCGCTGGCTGTCGGCACCTTCCGGCAGGATGGTGCCGCCGGTTAAGATGGCATCGTTGCCGTTGTTGTCTCTGATGCTGCCTGAAGCGGAATTCGCCAAGCTGTCGGCAACCACGGTGACGTTGTCGGTGTCGGATTGTCCGCTCAATACGGTGTATTCAAACACCAGGTTTTTGCTGCCGGAACCGGAAACATAATAGGCGGTTACGTCTTGTCCTGTTGCCGCTGTGCCCGCACCGTCGTTGTCCAGATGCAATTTAATGGTGGGTATGCCGTTGACAAACACGACGTCGTCAAACGATACGGTTACTTGGATTTTGTCGCCGGCGACATAGTAGGCGGCGGTGCCCGGTGAATGCACGGTGGGCATGGAGCTGATGTCGATTTGCTCCACTTTCGGCTGGTTGACGTCGATGATGAAATCGCGTGAAGCAACCGCGCTGCCGGTATTGCCGTGGTCATCAACCGTTTGCACCGATGCGGCAATTTTGAGGTCGGCATCGCTTAAGAATGCGCTGCCTGCCAAGCTCACTGCCCAGTTGCCCGCGGCATCAACCGCGGCGGTGGCGGTGGCGGTGTTAACGCCGTCGCTTAAGGTAACGGTTACGATGTCGCCCGGGTTGAATTCGCCGCCGACCACGCCTTTAACGGTGATGTTGCCTGACGATTGCGATAAGGTAACGGTGTCGGTGCCGCCCGCGATCCCTGCCGGGGTGAACGCATCAATGCTGATTGTCGGCACGGGTTTAACGGTGTCCAGCTGGTAGCTGCCGGTGTTGCTGCCGCTGCCGGCGTTGCCGGCAAGGTCGGTGGTGCTGACGCTGGCATCAATCGTGGTATCGCTGTCTTTCAGCAAGCCCGAACCCGGCACTTGGGTAATCGTCCACGATACGTTGTCGGCTTGGGTGGACGTAACAATGGTGCTGTAGGTTATGCCGTTAATCACGATGCTGACCGTGCCTTTGTAAACGCCGTTGCTGTCTGCTTCCAAGCCGCTGACGGTGCCGCCGATGGTGAAGTAGCCGTTGCCTTCGGCAATGTTTACGAAATTATCCGCGGTGTAGCGGTTGCCGTTGGCATCGGTGGTGCCGTCAAGCGGGTTGCCGTTGATGTCGGTCGGAGTCAATACCGGGCTGACGGTAATGGTCGGTGCGGGTGCGGTTACGTCTATGTTAAACGTATGAGGATTACTGATCACGGTTTGGGTGTTGCCCGCCGGGTCGTGTGCGACGACGCTGGCTTTAATATCGTGGTTGCCGTTTTGGTATTGGGCAACCAAGTCTGAACCCAATACATCAACCGCAAAATTACCCACGGCATCAACGGTGCCGCTGTAGGTTTGTCCGTTCACGGAGATGCTCACCACGTCGCCTTGGCGGACGTCTGTGCCGAATCCGGTCACGCTGCCGCTCACTTTCACCATAACGCCGGGTGCGGATTCGGCAATATTGACAGTGTCGTCTGCGGTTACGTTGTTCACGGTGATGGTGACGGCGGCGGTGGTCGTATCCACGCTGTAGTCTTTGGTGTTGCTGCCGACACCGGTATTGCCGTTGGCGTCAACGGTGGTGACGGTGGCAACCAATTGTCCGGTGCTGCCGTTGCCGATGCCGGCCAACGCCGCGCCGCTCACCAATACGGTGTAGGAGCTGCCGTCTGCCGCCACTTGGGCTTTGCCCAATGAGGTGCCGTTTAAGGTGATTTCCACCCAATCGCCCGCTTTCGCGCCGGTGGTGGTGCCCGATACCATAACGTCGCCCAAGGCTTCGGCGGCATTGATGATTTTATCATCGTGCCAGCTGTCGGCTGCCGCTGATCCGGTTTCGTTCAGGCTGGTAATGACGATGCCCGGCTGCGGTGATGTGGTGTTCACGGTGTAGGATTTGCCGGCACTGATCACGCCCTCATTGCCGGCTGCGTCGTGCGCGACGATGGAGGCGGTAACGGTGAGGCTCGGGTTGTGTACCAATGCGTTGCCGTTTGTGTCGGCGGCAACGGTGATGCTGAAGTCGCCCGCGGCATCCACGGTGGCAGTATAAGTACTGCTGCCGATGGTAACGGTAACCGTGTCGCCCACGGTGAATTCACCGGCAACTTTGCCGCTGATGACCACGGCGGCGGTGCTTTCTTGGTTGTTCACGTTGTCTGCCGCTTCGGTGGAAACCGATTTGGCGGTGATGTCGCCCAAGGTGATGGTGGTCGTGGTGCTGCTCGGCGGTACGATGTCATACGGGCGAACCGCTGTACCGATGCCGGTGTTGCCGCTGACGTCGGTGTGGGTGATTTTGCCGTCTATGGTGGTGTCGCTGTCGTTTTTCAGATCACCTGCCACGATGTGTTCCACTTTCCAAGACAGATCCGCTTGGACGGTGCCTTGGTAGGTGTTGCCGTTGATGGTCAATACCACGATGTCGCCCGCCGCTGCGTCGCCGCCGGCGGTACCGGTAATGGTGTAGCTGCCGTCGGCTTGTTTGTTCGCTTGGGTAACGTCACCAATCGCCAATGTCGGCTGCGGTACGTGTAAGTCCACGCTGTAGGTAATGTTGTCGCTGCCAACCGCGGTGTTGCCCGCGCTGTCGGTTGCCGCCAAAGAAGCACCGACTTGGGGGACGCCGTTGTCAAACGCGGTCAGCATGTCTTGGGTATCCACCAAGACGACAAAGCTGCCGTCTTGGGCAACGGTGCCGGTGTAGGATTTGCCGCCCACGGTAACGGTAACCACGTCGCCCGCCATAAAGTCGGTGCCGACCACGCCGTTTACTTTGCCGCCCACGCCGATTTGGCTGCCGGCGATGGGTTTACCGGTGGCCGGGTCAATATTCGCTTCTGCGGCATTGATGATGCCGTCGCCGGTAATCGGGTTGAGTTTGATGGTCGGATTCGGCGCAGTGGTGTCCACGGCGTAGGCATGAATCGCTTCGGCACTGGTGCCGATATTGCCCGCAGCGTCTTTGCTGGTAACGGTGGCTTTCACGTTGCCTGATGCACCCACGCCCGCTAAATCGCTGCCCGCAACATCAACCGACCAGCTGCCGTCTGCTTTCACTTTGGTGGTAATGGTTTTACCGCTGCCGTAAGTGACGGTGACTGTGTCATTCGGTAAGGCATCGGTGGTGGTGCCCGACAGGGTAACCATGCCTTGCGATTCCGCGGCGTTGATGATGTCATCGGCGGTGATGGTGTTGATGGTAATCACCGGTGTCGGTCCGACGGTGTCCACGGTGTAGGCGTGCTGCGCATTGCCGACGCCTTGGTTGCCGTATTGGTCGGTGGTCAGGATGTCGCCGGTGAGGTTCGCTTGGCCGGCGGCATTGGCCGAAGCCGCCAAATCCGCACCGGGTACGCTCACGCCCCACGTCATGTTCGCTTGTACGGTGGTGCTGTAATTCATGCCGTTGATGTGAATGGTGACGGTATCGCCCGCTTTGGCATCACCGCCGGCGGTACCGGTTACCATCACATTGCCTGCCGCTTCGGTGGCGTTGATGATGTCGTCCGCAGTAACGGGGTCTATCGTCAGGGTCGGTTTTGGCAGAACCGCCGCCATGATGTATTGATAATCCGCAGGCGCACTGGTGCCGGTGTTGCCGCTGACCGAGTCGGTGGTGGTGACGGTGCCGGTGATGATGTAGCTTGTGTTGGCAATCAAGTCGGCTGTCGGGACGACGATTTCAAAAATCAAGTCGCCGGACGGGCCTGTTTTTACCACGCCGGTGTGGGTTTTACTGCCCACGGTGATGGTAACCGTGTCGCCCACTTGCGCGCCGGTGACGGTGCCGCTGATTTTTTGGTTGGCGTTTGCCGCTTCGGTTATGTTCAGTATGTCGTCGCCGCCCAGTTGACCGCTGCCCAATGCTTGGCTGTCAAATACCAATACCGGTTTCGGTAATACGGTGTTGACGGTGTAGGTTTCCGCAGTGGTGCCTTTGCCGGTGTTGCCGGCGGCATCACTCACTTCGATGCTCGCGGAAACGGTGCCGCTGCTGACGGCGGTCAATATGGAAGTGGCGACGGTGGTGCTGAATGTGCCGGACGCGGTTACGGTTACCTGAACGCTGCTGCCGTCCGGGTAGTTGATGGTCACCAAGTCGCCCGCTTTAAAGTCGCCCGTTACCTTACCGGAAATAACGGTGTCGGTCAGCTGTGATTCGGGGTTGTTGATTTTGTTGTCGCCGGTAATCGGGTCTAAGGCGATGGTGACCACAGGAGCGGTGGTGTCCACGGTGTATGCCAGCTGTGCGTTGGCGGTGCCGGTGTTGCCTGCGGCATCGGTGATGACGATTTCGCCGCGAACGGAAGTATCTGCCGCCAAATCCGCACCGGGTACGCCGATGGCAAATTTTAAGCTGCTGTCCAATACGCCGCTGTAGGTTTTACCGTTCACGGTTAAGGTGACGGTGTCGCCCGCTTTGGCATCGCCGCCGGCAGTACCGGTGATGATTTGGGTGGTTTTCGATTCGGCAATATTGAGTATGTTGTCGCCGTTGCCGCTGCCGCTTGTGTCGTCCATTTTATCAATGGTCAGCGTTGCCGTCGGGGCTTTGGTGTCCACGGTGAAGCTCGCGGTGTTGTCGGTATCCGCGCCGTCGGCGTTGGCATTGCCTGCCAAATCGTGGAATTTGCCGCTGTCCACAAAGATGCTGGCAGTACCTTCAAAGTCTTTGGCCGGAACAAATTCTGCGGTGTACAGGCTGCCTGAAACTTTGGTGAAGTTTTGCAGGGTGCCGCCGGTTACTTGGATTGATGCCAAACCAAAGTCGCTGCTGTCTTCCGATAATTGGAAGTTTACCGATACCGT
>NZ_JQKE01000097.1 GCF_000745895.1 Stenoxybacter acetivorans DSM 19021
CATGGATTAAAAGGAAAAGCAGAGGCTGATATTTATTTGGTTGGAAGAATACCTAAAGCAGCCGGTCAATTGATGAAAAAGATGATGAAGCGGCGCAGTGCAATAGAACCCATTATCGGTCATTTGAAAAAAGATAACCGTATGGGCATCAATTATTTAAAAGGCAAGATTGGTAATGAAATCAATCCGATTTTGGCTGCCGCTGCTTACAATTTCCGTAAATTGTTGACATGGTTGTTTTTTTGTCGAAAAAATTTAATTTTATTTAGGTTTTTAAGACAAGATTTTTGGCAAGTTGTTTGAATATTTTAGATCAGGTTCTTCAGGGACGACTATGTACTCATTTTGGAATGATACGCCGCAAAGCGGCGGGGAATTTGACCCAAAAAAGATTTAACATGGCATTGATACGCCTAATGCGCTTCTTCCCAATTCTTGCCCGTTCCCACCTCTGCCACCAGCGGTACATTTAATACGGCAACGTTTGCCATGATTTCAGGCAGCCCGTTTTGTACGGCAGACAATTCAGCTTCGGGCACTTCCAATACCAGTTCATCGTGTACTTGCATAATCAAACGGCTACTTAATGCTTTTTCTGCCAACCAGTACTGTACCTGAATCATGGCGCGTTTAATGAGATCAGATGCTGTGCCTTGCATGGGCGCATTGATTGCGGCGCGTTCTGCACCGGCACGTTCAGAGGCATTACTGCTTTTCAATGCGGGTAAATAAAGGCGGCGGCCAAACAGAGTTTCGACATAACCCAAACGCTGTGCGGCTTCTTTGGTACGCTGCATGTATTCGGCAACACCCGGATAACGGGCAAAGTAGCGATCAATAAAATTTTTGGCTTCTGCATTGGCAATGCCCAGCGATTTGGCTAAACCGTATTGTCCCATACCGTAAATTAAACCAAAGTTGATGGTTTTGGCATAACGGCGTTGTTCTGAATTAACGGTTTCAGGGGAAATACCAAAAATTTCAACAGCGGTGCGGCGGTGCACGTCTTCATGGTTGGCAAAGGCATTAATTAAAGTAGCATCACCAGAGAGGTGTGCCATAATCCGTAATTCAATTTGCGAGTAATCAGCAGATACAATCAGGCTGCCTGCAGGCGCGATAAATGCACGGCGCACACGGCGGCCTTCTGCGGTGCGTATGGGAATATTTTGCAAATTGGGGTTGTTACTGGCAAGCCTGCCTGTAATCGCCACGGCTTGGGCATAGGTGGTGTGTACGCGTCCGGTTTTTGGGTTAATCAGAGTGGGCAGTTTGTCGGTGTATGTGGATTTGAGTTTGGCGAGGCTGCGTGTTTGTAAAATCAATTTGGGCAGAGGGTAATCCAATGCCAGTGTTTCCAATACGGCTTCATTGGTGGAAATACCGCCTGAAGCCGTTTTTTTTAAGCCTGTAGTGGGTATGCCCAGCTTGTTGAATAGTATTTCTTGCAATTGTTTGGGTGAATTGAGGTTGAACGGCTGTCCCGCCAACTGATAGGCCTCTTGCTCAAGCTGCACCAGTTCACTGCCCAGATCGTGGCTTTGGCGTGACAATTCGGTGCTGTCCAGCAATACACCAATACGCTCCATTTGAAACAATACCTGCGCCACCGGCAATTCCATGTTGATATACATCGCCATTTGAGCCGCGTCCATTTGTGCGCGTAAAAATGCTTCTATGCGCAGGGCAAAATCGGCATCTTGACAAGCGTAGCGGACGGCATCTGCAAGCGCGACATCAGCAAAGCTGATTTCTTTAACACCTTTGCCGCACAAGTCTTCGTATTTGATGGTGGTTAAACCCAAGTGCCGTTCTGCCAATTCGTCCAAACCATGCCCTAAGTGACTTTCTAACAAATACGAAGCGAGCATAGCATCGCCGCCTACTCCTGCCAAGCCAATGCCGCAATTGGCAAATATGTGTTGATCGTATTTGAGATTTTGCCCGATTTTCTGTGGCTTTTCGCCTTCTAAGAAAGGTTTCAGGCAGCCCAGAACTGTTTGCAAAGGCAGTTGTTCAGCAACCGCCGTTGCGGTATGTCCAACCGGAATATACACCGCGTCGCCCGCTGCAAAAGCAATGCTGATGCCCACAAGCTGTGCTTTTATGGGATTTAAGCCGGTGGTTTCGGTGTCTAAACCGATACTGTCTGCGGCTTGTAAACGTTGTACCAACGCTTGCAGCTGCACATCGGTGGTAATGGCGGTGTAGTTGAGTGCAGACGGCGGTAATGGCTTGAGCGTATTGTTTGCATTATTGTCAGCAATATTCAGGCTGCCTGAAAATAAGTTTGTTGAGGTTCCACTGAATAGATCACCGTTGCCGCCATTATTTGCTTGTTGCACACGGGCTTCTTTTAACCATGTCCGAAAACCCAGCTGTTCAAAATGTTGTGCCAATGCTGCCCAATCGGGTTGACGGCGGCGCAGGCTTTCCATGCCTTGCGGCAATTCGGTGTGTAAATCCACATCGGTTTTAATGGTAATCAATTCCCTTGATAAAGGCAGACGGTTTAAGGCTGCCTGAAAATTTTCGCCCACTTTGCCTTTGATGTCAGCGGCGTGTTGCATCACATTATCCAACGTTTGGTATTCTGCCAGCCATTTCACGGCGGTTTTTGGTCCGCATTTTTCCACACCCGGAACATTATCAACGGTATCGCCAACCAGGCTTAAATAATCAATGATTTGATTGGGTCTCACACCAAATTTATTGACCACACCCGCAATGTCTAAAGTTTCATTGCTCATGGTATTGACCAGCGTTACCTGCTCATTCACCAGCTGCGCCATGTCTTTGTCGCCGGTGGAAATCACCACTTGCCAGCCTTGCGTTTGAGCCTGTTTTGCCAGTGTGCCAATGACATCATCGGCTTCCACTTGAGGCACAACCAATACCTGCCAACCCATTAAATCCACAAGTTGCGGCAACATCTCCGCTTGCGGACGTAAATCTTCAGGCATGGGCGGACGATTGGCTTTGTACTCGGGATACAGCGCATGGCGAAAATTATCGCCTTTTGCATCAAACACACAACAGGCATAATCATGTGCCACTTCGGCTCGCAAACGGCGCAGCATATTCAATACGCCGTACACCGCCCCTGTGGGTATGCCATCGGGGGCGGATAATTGTGTCATGGCGTAGTAGGCACGATAAAGATAAGAAGAACCGTCAATAAGGAGCAGTGTTTTGGGTGTCATAAGAAAAGATTAAGGTAGCGTGAATAAGATATGGTAATGCCTGTTTCAAATGTTAAATTTAGTGTTACGTTATATGACTAAGCTGTGTAAAATACACGAAACTGCCGCGTTGATTCACTCTTAAATTTTAAGTTTGGGAAAATTGCCGGCAAATCCTTGCTGATGCCATTATTGACGGGAATACAGTAATATGCAACCAAAGCCGCAATTGATAACACCGTTATCTTCAAAAGAAAAACCACAAAAGCCAAAAAAATCGAATCAACACTCTTGGTGGAAATTGCTGCTGTTGGCTACCGTTGTGGTGGGGCTAAGTGGCTATGGCTTAGGAACATGGCTGTCATCCGGCGATCATTTAAGCCAGCGAGAAATTACCGAGCGTAAAGTTGCATTTGACAGTTTACGCGACAGTCAGCATACCAAAGCAAATATCGTACCGCAAAGTAAAATCGACAGCATCATTGAACAAATGCCGTTATCCTCTCCCAAAGAGAAAGAATATTTGAAAAACAGTCTGGCAACAGGATCTGGAGATATCCGCTTGGTTGAATTAACGCTTTGGGACGACCTTGCCCCCGATGGAGATGTTGTTTCATTAAGTTCTGCGGGATACTCCCAGGAAATTTTACTGAGCAAAACACCGCAAACTATTCATTTTCCTGTAGAAACACTTCGACCTGTCATGATTACCGGCATACGTGATGGCGGCGGCATTACACTGGGTTTTGTCGGTTCCGGTCAACCGGTGATGTTACCTGTGTTGATAGAAGGCGAAAGCATCGGTTTTGTTTTGAAATAAATTTATGCTATGAATACCATATACCGTATTTTGCCGTTGCTGATGTTGGTTTTTTTACTATTAATGCTGGGTCAGATGTTTGCTGGCTTTTGGCCAACTTTACAAAGCTTTTTGGTAGATGCAGTTTGGTATTTGTGTGCATTGGCTGTATTGATATTATTGTTACTTTGGGTAACATGGCGACATTGGCAGAATAATGCGCCCAATTGGATATACAGGATCTTTCCCGTGGACATATTAGACCGATTAAGTAATAAAGTTTACATAGAAGAAGCTGCTGAACGCATGGACAAAGAAGCAGTGATTTTGAATGCGGAACAATTAACCCAAAGTTTACAAGAACAAGTGGTTGGGCAAAATCAAGTGTGTTCGGATTTGGCAATACAATTGCGCCGCCGCTTGGCTTTGCATCAACGAAGAAAACCAGTGGGTGTATTTTTGTTTGCAGGTCCTCCGGGGACAGGTAAAACATGGTTGGCAAAAGTGTTGTCCAATGTTTTAGAGCGTAAACTGTTACATTTTGACATGACGCAATATGCAGCAGGAGCGTTCAGTGCCTCACAATTATTCGGCATGACGCGCGGTTATGTTGGCTCAACCAGTTATGGTGCGCTTACTTCAGGCCTGCGAGACTATCCGGAATCAGTGGTTTTATTAGACGAAATTGAGAAAGCACATCCCGATATTTTAAAAAATTTTCTAACTGCATGGAATGACGGCTTCATCACCGAGGCATCAGACGGTAAACAAATTGATTGCAGCCATGCCATTTTTATTTTAACTTCCAATGCAGCCACCGATGAATTAGCTGATGTACAAAAATCACTCAAGCATGATCCGGACAGCTTACGTGCGGCCTCCGTTGCCATCTTAAAAGAAAAAGGATTTGCTTCTGAAGTGCTAAATCGCATTGATCGTATTTTTGTCTTCGCACCATTCAGCGGCTTAGATATTGCACGTGTGTGTGCTTTGGAAATAGAACGTATGATCAACGGCTATGGTTTGGAAGTGGCAGGACAAGGTATTGAACCGGAAATTATTATTCGTCTGATGGAGCGTTATAAAAAACAAGGCAATCAAGCCAACAGCCGTGATGTTGTCCGCGCTTTAGAAGAATCAATGGCAGATTCATTAATTCAGGCGCGGCAAAATGGTTTTAATATGATTGAATTATGCTTACAAAACGGCAAAGTGCGTGCCATCACTCGCCGAAAGTATCCTAACGAATAAATTACCATGTCCAGTCGGTTACCCAATAATCATTCATCATCGCATTCTTCAGGTAGCCTGAATGCTTTGTGGCGGCATTCAGTCAACTTTCGCCGCCTTGTGTACATGGTTGTAGCCATAATCATATTGAGTGTAACCTGTAAGAATTACCCGCGTTATTTACACTTTTCATCAAAATAAAAATATTTCTCTAGTACCTCGTATGGTGTCGCCCCGTTAAGTGATTTATGGGGCTTCACCGTATTGTAGTAGTTGATGAAGCGATTTAGCTCCAGCTTTCGATGCTCACTGTCCTGAAAGCGTGTTTTATCGTGCCACATCTGCATCAACGTCCTGATAACCCGCTCTGCCTTACCATTGGTCTGTGGGCGGGCAACTCGGGTAAATTTTTGATTGATGCGATGTTCTGTACAGACAATTTTGAAAGCATGTTCCGGCGTTCCCTTGTATTCTGTCCCGTTATCC
>NZ_JQKE01000098.1 GCF_000745895.1 Stenoxybacter acetivorans DSM 19021
TCTTTCATATGCAGGTGCGACTTTACACCTGCCGGTAATTTTAATCAGGTGTTGCCTAATAGTAAAGATTCTGTTCGGTTATGTAAATAAATCGGCTCGAAGATGCTGCGGTTGGGTTCTGTTATCGCCGATATAGGTAAAAAAACCATCATTCCGGCATGGATTTTATTCAGTATGCTTAGAACCCATGTTCAAAAAAATTCTTAATAAAATCATATGATGTCAATAAACGACTCAATCATCGCCCATTGGCTATCTGTCAAATCACTCGGGTACATAAAGGATTACCTACTATCTTGGTTTATCTGCTAATTATACGCCATATGATTTTATTAAGAATTTTTTGAATATGGGTTCTTAAACATTATTGAACATAGGTTCTTAATTCTATTTTTATTATTCTTGTTGTTTCTTTCAATATATTGTGATTTTTATTGTACTTTTTCAAACCAAATACCACCGTCGTCGTAACCATAGTAAGGGTTCTTAATAGAAAACTCAGCTATTCTTTCTGCAAGTTCTTCGGTTGTGCTGTTATTATTCTCATTCAGAATTTTTTGCCCTAATCCGGCAGAATAATCAATTGGCTTGCCTTCTTTTTCTATGATATCAATTATAATATTTTTTAAAATATCTTGAAATTCTGCTGGATCAATCCCTTCCAGTTCTTGTTCTGCCTCTTTTCGCAGCTTACATAGAGAGACTTTGCCGGTAATAATCGTATTGCTTTTTGTTTCTATATAATCTGCTGTATCCACTTCCAGCTTAGCCAATTGATTATTTAATTTTGGTTTCTTGTTTTTTGATTCAGATAAATCAGATGAATTATTCGCTGATTTATCTGAATCTTCTTCCCAATATGGGAAGCAACCTCGTCCAACAATAGCCAACAATATTGTTATCAGCGTTATTACCTTTATCCTTCCGTAATCCAATAAAAAATCTAAATTCCTTATCGAAGAAATTATAAAAAATTCTGTAAAAATAATAAAAATAGTTACTATATTGATCAATAACAATCCTTTTCTTTGTATCTTCACCCCCAATTTTTCTAATACCCATATAATACAAAAAGCATTCCCATCAATACACAACAAACACAGATTTTCATAACCTATTCCATTTACAACCCATTCATCAACCTTTCTTCCACGTTTAATCATTTCCTATCTTTCTTATTATGGTTTCTAAGCCATTCAGAAGAGTTGAAAATAACTTGTTCTTTGGAATGATCATCAATACCTTTTACCACCCCCTCTCCCATCAATGAATTGATGACAAATCCTTTAGTTTTTAAATATTTTTCAACAGCAGGGGGAATTTGTTTTCCACCAGCCCATTTAATCATCTTATTAGTTGAAGTATTAATAAAAACACCTAAAGTTGAATCATAAATCAAATTAGATGTAGTATAGTCTTCACCTATTAACGCACTCGTTATTACACCACCTGCTACAGATTTTCCAACTTCTACAGCGCATTTTGGGCAAGTAACAATAATCGCACCGCCAGCAATCACAACATTACCTATCGCAACGGCTTTGCTTATATCCGCATGGGCAGGAAGTTCACCTCGTAAAACGGCATTAGCCGCTTCTGTCGCCTCTTCATCATTTTTCCCGTTTTCTCGTGCCGCTTGATATGCACTGACTGCCCGTGAAATATTATCGCCCCCAAAATTATTTACGAACGCTCCCCAATTATTGTCTATTGCATTCTGCGCCGCCTGACTGCCCGACACGACATCCGCCGTACTCCCGCCACCTATCGCACCAACACCCGCACCTATCAATCCACCAATGCTGCTCAGTGTTTCTTTCTGCTCTGCACTCAGTTTGCTCGAGTCTTTTGTGCCGAATAACCATTGGGACACCACAGGTATCACGGCTTCCGTACCCGCAGCGGCAATCCCCGCACTCAACGGGTCATTGCCCCCAGCCGCGGCAACAGCGGCTGCCAAGATCGCATGCGCAGCCAAATGGGCGGCGCTGCCCTCTTCGGGGCGACCGCCGTTGTCTTGTTTGTTTTTCGCGGCGTTCGCTTTGAAATACGCGCCAACTTGCTGAATCAGTGCCGGACTCGCCGTTGCCGCCGCAATCCCGCCCAAGCTCTCGGTCGGTGCGTTTAAGCCCGCTGAAATGCTGTTTACCAATAGATTTAGGTTGTCCAGTTGGTTCAGCTGCTGTTGTAATTCGTTTCGTTCTGCTGCGCTCAGCTTCGGATTCTCCAGCGCGTTGACGATGCTGTCCCGATTTCGGTTAATCTCACCGCGGATGGCTTGGGTGTTGCTGTCAAATTCCTGTGTTACTTGTCTTTGTAAATTCAGTTCTGCCTGTACTCTGTCTTTGTCAAAGTTATTTTTCAGGGAGCCGCTGGCTTCTTGGTAATTCTCTGTGCTTACTTCTGTTTTAATCGCTTGCTTGATTTCTTCGGCGGTTTTGCCGGTCAGCTCCTGTTGTTTCGCTTCATCGGTAATGGTGATATTGGCGGTGTTGATGCCGCTGTGGGTGGTGCTGCTTTCATGCCCGCTGTCGCTGCCAAAGCCGATGGCTTGGCTGTACTTCGGTTCTCCTTTGGTTTTGCTTTCCCCTGTTTGCGGGTTGGTGCTGGTTTCGTTGCTGCCCTGTTGTGCCAGCTGCATGCCGCCAATCTCTTTCGGCGCTTCTCCGCCGCCCATTGAACCGCTGCCGCTGATGCCGAAACTGCTGCCTTCATAATCGGCATGGTTATACAGGTCGCTGAAGGTGAGGCTGCCGGTATTCAGCCGGTTTTTATTGTTGTCCTCTGCACTTTGCACTGAGGTAATTAACGCGCCTTTTAAGTCGGTGTTGCCTTTGACGTTGATTTGATAGCCGTTATCCCCCCGCAAAAATACCCGATTGCTCGGTAACCGAGGCATAGTCCGCATAATTAATCTAATGAACACACTATTACTCCATTTATTTTTATATACAGCACCCCACTCTATACCATACCTAACCTAATTATTCAAAAGAATAATCTTTTTCATAGCGAAATTCTTCCCATCCAAGATCTATAGGGCATGCAATGCTTAAAAATGACTGGTTCGCAGCAATTTGAATTAAATCAACTGTTCCATGTGCTACTATTAGATACCTTAATGGAGGTTCTGAAAAAAATAAAAAGCTACCATTATAACCAATATTAAAGCCACCTAGATTATATTCAGGATCGGATCGTTGTAACCAATAAACTAAATCAGGATATCCAGCATTTGTTATAAAAATTTTTGGGTTTAATTCCATAATTAAATTTTCACAATATACACATGCAATTTTTTTTATATTGAAATTATTTAGTGCTTTTAATAAATTTGTTGCATCAGGAATAACTAAAATACCATCATTATTCTCGTGATCATCTAAATTACATTCATATTTAGACTTTATATCCCACCCTATTGATAAAGAAATTTCACGATTAAGTCTATAAACACCATAACTCTTATTTTTTATATAATTTCCTACTATAATATTTTTTTAATTCTATTAAATAATTTTCATCAAAGTAATCAAGGAAATTCAACATTAATATATTATTTTCCTCCATAACGAATCTCCTTATATTTTTTCCATTCTCCTTTTGTATTTTGTTTTTGATATTCTAATGTTGCTCGACCATCATAGCTAACATCTTGATCAATAACTTTATAAATTTAAAATATTCAAGGGGAAATTGGATATTTTTCATTAATTAACCAACCAGAACAGATATTCCTTATTAGCTTGCTTTCTCCACCAACCAGTAGATTATATCCGATAGACCATGGAATTATAATGAATAGATTGAAAGGTGGCGTGTTAAAAATTACGCTTTCCCATAGAGTAAATTCATTAAATGCTAATAAAATTTCAGACCAATCTTCAGGTATATTATCAAAAATATGAACTATTGAATTCTCAAAATTATAATTATCATATTTAATCTGATCTAAACTCAAACAGTAATATTTTTTATTAAAAAAAGTTGATTGGATTAAACGTTCAAAATCTCCGTATTCTTGATCAAATGTAGTAGAATTTAATGCAGCGTAATCCCAATTTCTTTTTTTTAATTCATTTTCATTAAATGAAAATTCAGTAGTTTCTCTATTAAAAATAAATAAATCCAATATCATCTTTTGTGCTGATTCTTCAAATATATTACTAAATCTATTACTGATTACCATAACGAATTTCCCTAATGACACGTTTATTAGGTTTGCTAATCTCTATAGTTATTCTATTTCTTCCTACAAATTAATACCTTGCTGATTTAAAAGAACCTTTTGTGTTTAAAATTTAAAAATACTATACTGGAGAAATTGGGTGTTTTTCATTAATCCACCAACCATAACTAGTACAAATACTCCTCACTAATTCATCATTCCCACCTACTAATAAATTATATCCAACAGACCATGGCTTAATAATAAACACATCAAAGGGAGGATGACTAAAGATAATACTTTCCCATACAGTATACTGATTTCTATACGACAATATCTCTATCCAATCTTTATCTGTATTTTCAAATATATGTACAATTGAATTTTTAAAACTACTCTCCTTTTTTTGGATAGCATATAAATCAACACAATAATATTTTTTAATAAATGATGTCTTCTTAATCAGCCGCTCTTGATCGTCATCATCAAATGTTGAATCATCTAGTGCACCATATACCCAGTTTCTTTCATTTAATTCTATTTCATTAAATGAAAATTCCATAGTGGAAATATTAAAATTAACCAACCTAAAAATCTCTTCTGAAACAGCTTCTGTGAATAATTCGCTGAATAATTTACTGATTACCATAGCGTATCTCCCTGAGTGATTTTTCTTTACCGCTACTAGTAATTTTAAAATATTCAATAGTATATCTATGAAGACCACCATCATTGCTTGGTCTCAATTTAACACCAATTCCGTTTCCTAATTCTCCTTGATACAATATCCCTCTAGGTGTATTAATTTTCTGAACATTTGTACTCCCTATAGCATCAAAATCTTTTAGTGCCATATTAAAATCACCACCAGGTACATATTCAATAGATGTATTTTTAGAGGTAACTTTATCCCTTGCAGGCATGCTTACACGAGGGTTATCTATCATCTCTCCATCTAAATGAACTTTATTACTTCCAATATCTGTTGATGGTTTATTCGATACAACAGGTTTATTCGCTGTTTCGGGTGTTTTAGCTGTCGTTCCAACTTTTGCAGCAGCAGCACCCAACCCTAAATTCGCTGAAATCCTCGCCAATTGCTCTGATGCTTGATTAACCTTATTCAAGTCATTCGACATTAAGTCGTTGCCCAACTGAATAAGGTAATCTTTTAACTCGCCGTTGCTTACTGCTTTTGCAGCATCAATAACGGCTTCACCACGCCGGCGGTTATTCTCCATGCCAATCGCACAGTAATTACCCCCGCTTGCGCAATGAATCGCTGTTGCCAGTGTTTCCGCTGAAGCATCACCTAAGGCAAATACGCTATCAACAATATCACCGCCGCTTTGGATTATGCCTTTGAGGGCAGGAGCATCTGTTTTGCTTTTTGCCTTATCAATCAGTTCTTGCACAAAAGAACGGGCATCATCGCCTAATTGGCTGTTATTCACCACCGCATTCTGCGCCGCCTGGCTACCCGATACAATATCCGCCGTACTCCCGCCGCTAACCGCACCAACACCCGCACCTATCAATCCACCAATGCTGCTCAGTGTTTCTTTCTGCTCTGCACTCAGTTTGCTCGAGTCTTTTGTGCCGAATAACC
>NZ_JQKE01000099.1 GCF_000745895.1 Stenoxybacter acetivorans DSM 19021
CAAAAGTATCGTGTGAGGGAATGCAGGGTAAAGAAGGAATTAACTTCTGAAACCATTCAATTTTTTCTTTTGCCCATTGCTCCATCTCAACAAAAGTATCCGCCCCTGCCAACGAGGCACATATGGCAATGGTTAAAATGGCAGGCAACGAGTAAGCAATTTTGTGTTTTCCGCGTGGATCTTTAATTTTTACCAATAAATCCAACAAATTATCTGTTTTTTCTATGATGAGTTTCTTTCTGATGAGAGTAATTTATGGAAAATAATACACTATGGCTTAATTGATTAAAATGGTGAGAGAAAATTTTTCATGCGATTGCCCTGCCTTTTCACCCTTGCGGCAGGGCAGTAAACACAGTATGGTTAAACATCAAGTTATTCAATGTATTCCGTCTGCATTAAAAACAACTTAATTTAATTGATTTTTTATAGAAAACAATATGGATACCCTCAATACATTTATCATCGAATTGCAGCAGAGTGCTGAAAAACAGAATCATTCTGCTGAGTTTTGCCAATTTTTACTTTATTACTATGAAAATGCCGATCTGGCTGATTTGCTTGCTTGTCCGCCTGAATGTTTAATCAATGGTGCGTTTTCTCATTTTGAATTTGCCTCGCAAGCGCGGCTGCCCAATGAGCTGCGATTGCATTATTTTCAGCAAGAATCCGATGCTACATTTGCGCCCGACAGCACGGTGTTTGAAATTGTGATGCAAGATATGCCGTTTTTGGTTGATTCTTTGATTGTTAATCTCAACCAACACCATGTCAATTTACGCTGGCTAAACCACCCCGTTATCAGCACACAGCGCGACAGTAACGGTGAAGTGAAACAGTGGCTGCGCAGTAAAAATACCGATCGCAACCGTGAATCCCTTATCCAATTTGCCTTAGACAGGCTGCCTGAAAGCAGTGCCGCTGCGTTGGCTGAAAAATTGAGGGTGATGCTGGCGGATTTAAGTGCGGCAGTACGCGATGAATCTGCCATGCACGATCGTTTAAACGAAATTCACGCACAAATCATTGCGGAAGGGCGCAGTGAACAAGCCGAAACGGCGGCGTTTTTGAAATGGCTTGCACACAACCATTATCTGTTTATGGGTTTTTGTGAATACGATCTAATTCAAGACACAAATGGCGCAGCACAGCTGCAAAACAATCCTGATAAAAATTTGGGTATCTTTACTTGCCGTGCCAACCACACACACTCCATCGGCTTTGCTGCCTTAAACGAAGAAGACAAGAAAAAATGGCTGGACGGTGAACGGTTGATTTTAAATAAATCGCAGCGGCGTTCCAATCTGCATCGCAATGCTTATTATGATTTGGTCAGCATTCAAAAATTAGATGTATTGGGCAAAGTGGTTGGGCAATGGCGTTTTATCGGGCTTTATACCGCACAAACTTATTTGAGTAGCGTGTGGGATATTCCTGTTTTGCGTCGGAAAGTGCATGATGTGGTTGAACAATGCGACTACATACACGGCAGCTATAAAGACAAAATGCTGCGTTATGTATTGCAAACTTATCCTCGCGATGAATTGTTTGAAATCCGCATTGACCAATTGCGGCATGCCGCCGAAGGCATGGTGTCTTTGCATGAACGCCCGCGTACACGGTTGTTTACACGCATTGACGATTTTAAACGCTATGTGAGTGCCACGGTTTATCTGCCGCGTGAACAATATGACACCGACTTGCGCGTACGCGTACAAAGCCATTTGGCAGAATGTTTTGCTTCCGCGGAAAGCGATGTTGCTACCCAAGTTTTGAGCGACAGTCCGTTGGCGCGGGTGCATTTTGTCTTTCGTACCCATGCGTCCACGCTGCCTGAATTTGATAATGCTCAATTGGAAGCAGACATCAACACCATGGTGCGCGGTTGGTTCAGCGATTGGCAGAAAACTGCTGTTAAACAAGGTTTGGACAGCAGTGTTTTTGCTGATTATGAACATGCTTTTTCAGCGGGTTATCGTGAACATTTCAGTCCGGCTCAGGCTTTGGCAGACATTGGTGCCATTGAAATTGCTGAGAAAAAAATTGATGCTGAAAAAACAGGAAAAACCATTGCTAACGGTACTTTATTGACGGCACGAATCGGCACTCAGGCAGCTGATTATCCGGAGGCAGACAAAGCACCTTATTGGCTGAAACTGTATTTCAGCGACGATTGTCCGAGCCTGTCCCAAACTTTGCCGCTGATTGAAAATTTGGGTTTGTCTGTTTATGCGGAAATGCCCTATGAATTGAACCGCCGCCGAGGCAGCATCGGCTTGAGTCATTTGGATTTGGCTTTGGCAGACGGTATTACCGATGCCTACATCAGGCTGCCTGAAACACAAAGCAATGTATTAAATTTGTTGCAGGCAGTTCGCAGCGGCGAAGCGGAGAATGATCGTTTTAATGCTTTGGTATTGGCGGCAGGCATTACTTGGCGCAACAGCGTGTTGATGCGAGCCATTGCCAAATACCTGAAACAAGCCGCTTTGCCTTTCAGCCAGCCCTATCTGGAACAATCGCTGGCGCGGCACGGTGGTATTGTTGCCAATTTGGCGGCTTTGTTTCACGCCCGTCTGCACCCGAATGATGCCGATAACGAACGCGCACAAAATCTTCAGGCAGCCATTAAACAACAATTGGCAGAAGTTCCCAGCTTAGACGATGACCGTATTTTGAATGCCTTTATGACGGTGATTTTGGCGACACAGCGCACCAATTTCTGGCAAACCGATAAAGAAGGCAAATACAAAACCGAAATCAGCTTCAAAATCAGCTCTGCCGAAATTGATTTCCTACCCAAACCGCACCCATTATTTGAAATTTGGGTCTATAGCCCGCGAGTGGAAGGTGTGCATTTACGCGGCGCGAAAGTGGCGCGCGGGGGATTGCGCTGGTCAGACCGATTTGAAGATTTCCGAACGGAAGTATTGGGTTTGGTGAAAGCGCAAATGGTGAAAAATGCCGTGATTGTGCCGCACGGTTCAAAAGGCGGCTTTGTGTGCAAACAATTGCCGCCGCCCGCAGAACGCGATGCTTATGCTGCCGAGGGCGTGGCGTGTTACCGATTATTTGTTAATGCCCTTTTGGACATCACCGATAACCTGAAACAAGGCAGTATTGAAGTGCCTGAACACGTATTGCGCCGCGATGACGACGACCCTTATTTGGTGGTGGCGGCAGATAAAGGCACAGCAAAATTTTCTGATATTGCCAATGCCATTGCGCAGCAGCACGGTTTCTGGCTTGACGATGCGTTTGCTTCCGGCGGTTCGGCAGGTTACGACCACAAAGGCATGGGCATCACCGCACGCGGCGCGTGGGAATCGGTGAAACGCCATTTCCGCCATTTAGGCAAAGACATTCAAAACGAAGATTTTACCGTGATTGGTATTGGCGATATGGGCGGTGATGTGTTCGGTAACGGCATGCTGTTGTCGCGCCATATCTTATTGAAAGCAGCGTTTAATCACCGTCATATTTTCCTTGACCCCAATCCCGATGCTGAAATCAGTTTTGCCGAGCGCAAACGTTTGTTTGACGCGGCAGCAGGCTGGGAACAATACAACACGGCTTTGATTTCCGAAGGCGGCGGTGTGTATGAACGCAGTTTAAAAAGCATTCCCTTGTCGCAGCCGATGCAAGAATGGCTTGGTATTCAGGCAGACCATCTTTCGCCGAATGAACTCATTCATGAATTACTCAAAGCCGAAGCGGAATTGCTTTACAACGGCGGGATTGGTACTTATATCAAGGCAGGCAGCGAGAGCCATGCCCAAGTGCAAGACCGTGCCAATGATGCCGTGCGCGTAAACGGCGGCGACATTAAAGCCCGCGTATTGGGCGAAGGCGGTAACCTTGGCGCCACCCAATTGGGACGCATCGAATATTGGCAAAACGGCGGGCTGTGCTGCACCGATGCCATTGATAACTCTGCCGGTGTGGATTGCTCCGACCATGAAGTAAACATCAAAATTCTGCTGGGTGCAGAAATGCAGCATGGTCGTTTGAATTTGGCGGCGCGCAACGAAGTATTGAAAACAATGACCGACGAAGTGGCACATTTGGTATTGCGTAATAACTACTTGCAAACCCAAATATTGGCGATGAACCAATTAAATGCCCATGTTTTTTTACCCGCCCACGCTGAATTAATGCGTTATTTGAGCGAACACGCTGGTTTGGATCGCGGTTTGGAGTTTTTACCGGATGACAACGCCGTTAAAGCGCGTGATGCACAGCAGCAAGGTTTAAGCAATCCGGAAGTGGCCGTTTTATTGTCATACAGCAAAATTTACCTACAAAGTGAATTGCTGAAAAGCAGCGTACCGGACGACCCCAACTTTTTGCCTGTATTGCATCATTATTTCCCGCAAGCCATTCAGCAAAACTATGCCGAAGCCATGAGTAAACACTATCTCAAGCGTGAAATCATTGCCAATCAGCTTGCCAACCGCGTGGTTAATCGCATGGGCATCAGTTTTGTACAACGCTTCAGCACGGAGAAGGATGCCGATATTGCTGATGTGGTGTGTGCCTATTGGATTGCCAACGAATTGTTTGACGGCGAAACTTGGTTTACTAAATTGGAAGCCTTGGATAATCGTGTTGATGCAGCCACACAAATGCGGTTAATGGCGGCATTTGCCCGTTTACTCAACCGTTTTGCGCGCCAACTCTTGCGCCATAAACGCCCATTCGGCGACATCGGCGCATTCATTGCACAATACCGAGAACCCGTGCGCAGTTTGTTACAGCAATTGCCGCAATGGCTGCCTGAAAACGAAAACCCAACGGTTGCTGCCGAAGCACTTCGTTTAAACGAACTGGTTGCACTCAATCCGGAAGACACCGCCATTTTGGCGCGTTTGCCGTTTGCCGAAAACAGCCTCACTATTTTGGATTTGGCAGTGCGTCAAAAAGATGATGTCAGCCGCGTGGCGGCGGCTTATTTTGATTTGTCGCGCCGATTGGATATGAACTGGCTTTATCACGCCATTGCGCAATTGCCGCGCCAAAACCAATGGCAAAACCAAGCCTGCTTGGCGGCGCGCGAAGATGCACAGCAATTGCATTTATCGGTAACTGAAAAATGGCTTTCAGCACAAAACAACGCCGAAGAAGATAAATCTTTGCAAGTACGGTTGGATAAAGCCATTCAGCAAGTCCGCGCCATGCAATCCTACGGACAAGTTGATTTAGCCATGTTGTCAGCATTGGTGCGCAGTTTATTGCGTCTGTTTGCTTAGATTTCTGCGCTCAAAATAAAGTTTCAGGCAGCCTGAGTGTGTTACAGGCTGCCTGAAATATTTTTAGGTACTCTCCCTCAAAATGATTTTTGGTAAACAGAATATAGCTAGTCGTCCCTGAAGAACCTGATCTAAAATATTCAAACAACTTGCCAAAAATCTTGTCTTAAAAACCTAAATAAAATTAAATTTTTTCGACAAAAAAACAACCATGTCAACAATTTACGGAAATTGTAAGCAGCGGCAGCCAAAATCGGATTGATTTCATTACCAATCTTGCCTTTTAAATAATTGATGCCCATACGGTTATCTTTTTTCAAATGACCGATAAT
>NZ_JQKE01000100.1 GCF_000745895.1 Stenoxybacter acetivorans DSM 19021
GGGATCGATTGTCCAATCCCATAAAAACGCCAGATAATTGGCGGCAATAACGGTTGTGCTGCCGGTCATGTCGCGGTTGACTGCGCCGTTTGGCTGCCATAAAAAACCCCATACGCTGTTGCTGTATGGGAGTAGGGAAGTACGTGGATTGGCGGTGTAATTGGCGTCGCCCAATATCAAATCATTGCCTGCGCCTGCTGATATATGGTCTCGCCCGTCGCCGCCGAACAGCATATCGCGCCGCTCACTGCCATAGAGCCAATCATTGCCGTGCTGTCCGCCCAACCAATCGCCTTCTTTGCCGCTGTCGGCAGTGGTTGTTTTATAAGTTTCGCTTGCGTCATTGCCGTATAAGTAATCCCCGCCGCCGCCGCCCATGATGATGTCCACACCGCCGCCGCCGTAAACGGTGTCGATCCAACCGGTTGCGGTGTCGCTGTCGGCAAGTACATATTCTCTGCCGATGCCGCCGTAAACTTTATCTGCACCGTCGCGAGTCAGCACCACGTGTCCGGGAGCATCGCCGGTGTAGTAAATATCGTCTTGTTGGCTGCCCATAAAGCTGGACGTAGCTGTATCCGAACCGCGCACTTTCACCCCACGCGGTGAATTCATCGCATCGTAGGCAAAATATTGGTTGCTGAGTCCGAGGAAATGGTTAAGATCAAAGCCGTGTTTGTCCTCGCCGCTGGGCGGCAAACTGGGATCAAGCGGTGGTTCGGGTGCGGTTTCGTCGCTGAGGGTGATGCTTAATTCGCCGCTTTGCCAATCTCGCAATACGGCGATGTCTTGATAATTGTTATCGGCTTTTACCGACAATAACCAATCTCGGTCGGATTGTTTTAATAATCGGTATTCTTCTTGTTCGGTGTAGTAAATATTGGTAACGGGCTGACCCAAAATTACTTGGCTTAATTGCCAAAAGGTTTTGTTTTGCAATGAAGAGCCGTTGACTTCAATCCAACCGTCGCCGTCAGTATCCAAAATAGTGGAAAGATGCCGATCATTCATCAGTCTGTAAACATCGTTACCAATACCGCCTTCAAGATAATCATTGCCGCCGTTGCTGATCAGTATATCGTTGCCTAAACCGCCGTATAAGCGGTCTGCGCCTGCGCTGCCGTCCAGATTGTCTTTTTCAATACCGCCGAATTGAATGGTTTCTTGTTCGCTGATGCCAATAAGTTCAACAGACAACCCTGATGATGTATCCATCATTTTGATGTTTTTGCCGATAAATTGGCGCATTTCAGGATAGCCCTTTAAGTAATCGTTATAACCGCCGTATGAATGATCACCAACATGTTGATAAGAAAGATCATGTTTATCCAATACTGATTTAACGATGAGCAATTGGTTTCTGTCGTTGAGCCAATTTTCTGTGATTTCTCCTGTTGCGGTATCGTATAAATCCAATTCGCCACTGGTGTTGTGCTGAGAGTAATCTGCGCCGATAACAGCGAAAGAATTAAGTTTTTGCAGCGCGTAAATATATGCTTGCTTTTCAGTATCAGGAATACTGGCATCAATAAGATTGCTTGCCGCATTGGTATCAACTATTTTTAAATTTTGATATTCGGGTTTTAATTGAATATTCGTCGGGTCATTAGAATTACTGTCTATTATTTTTTGGTAAATTTTTGATTGCAATGAATAAAAACTTTCTCTGTCATCCATTTTCGCTTGTTCGCTAATACCGAATAACTCCGCAAGTTTATTCAATATATTTTCCAAACTGTTTTGAGTTTGATTGGCTGACAATTCCAGCATTTCTTTAATGGTGCTTAATGACAAAAAATTGTACCCATCAATGATTTTCAGCAAACGATAAATGCTGAGGCTGTCGGTCATTTGTGCTGAGCCATGCCCTAACACATTATCAAAAATAGAAGGTTGTTCAATAAAAATTTCTTCATGTGTACCTTGCTGCTTTAATCCCAATACATAATCTTGGGTAACAAACTCAGGATTTTTATCGCCATATAAGTTGGTAATTGTGTTGGGATTGAATTGTGAAGAACCACCCAATAAATTAAATAAATTGCTAACATTAAAAGATCCGTAACCACTGATACCGCCACCCAAAATAGGAATTGATGTCGCATCTATGCCCGTGGCAAAACCAGCACCATTAATCCCAACCGCTTCCGCACCATCAAATAAGCGAGTAAATGCTGTAGCCAAATGCCCGCCTAAGGAATGCCCGGTGGCAGCTATTAAATCATTCAGAGAAATTTTGGTATTTAACACACCCGTCATAGGCTGATCATAAACAATGGTATAAACACCTACCAGCCTGTCTTCATCAGGCAAATAATCAATAACAATATCACTTCTGCCCTTAAATTTATTCCAATCCAAATTAGGCATTGCAAATTCATGGGTCTCATCGGGGAGTAGTTGCAAACGCGCACCATAGAATGTTTCACCTTTGGCATGGGTAAGCTGTTGCCAATAGTTGTATAAATCAACAATTTGCGAAATAGCCAACCCGTCCTGAACAATATCAGTACCATCGGTAATGGCTAAGTCATGACCGCCATCTGTGCCGCGAAGTGCCAATACATAAGGCTTATCTGCATTGGCATCTTTGTTTTTAAATAAGGTTGCCGAAAAGCTGGAAGAAGTATCGGGTTGGTGGTGAATGAATTCCCAATGTGTTAAGAATAAATCAGCCTGTGAGGAAGAAAAATGTGCTTCTTTTTCATCTCCCCCACTATTTTCTTTCTCTTTGTACATTAAAGCATCTTTAACTTCTTTAAATTCATTGAAATGGGAATAACTGGCTTCAGCCAATTCAGCAAATAAACCATATAAATCTTGTTTCATTTTTATTTCCTTTCAGAGGAGTAATAGTTTTTAGTATCAAAAAAATATGTTTGTTTTACAAAATCACCCCACTCAAAAGGCTTTGGTGAGGGGCAACCCGTTTTTTTCATCCAAAACATCAGTAATTTAGGTGAGAAATTCTTTCCACTACCTACAAATGAAATAGTTGGAATATCTGTATAAAAATTTATATTTTGTTGTACTTTTTTATTTGTTTTAATATCAATAAGATTTTCTTCTATTCTTATGATAGAAAAATTTTCTCTTGTCCGATATGTTTCCTGTAGAAAACGTTGGTTTAATTTTCGTTTAATTATATATCCATTCTTTATATTAACTTTCTGTTTGTAATCTTCGTTTCTCAAAGTCTCCCACATACCTGGGTTTTCTTTTTGCCATTGCTCGGGTGCTTTATAAACTGTTAAACCAGCTTCATTCTCACATAGCTTTTTATAGGTGATTTCCATAGGAATCCAATCCCAAAAAAGAAAAACCATAATGCCTAAAAACACCCATTTCCCTAAGCCTTGTTTCCCCAGCTTTGCTGCTATTTTCCCAGAGACATAACTAAATAAAACAATCAGTAAGAAAATAAGGAGTAAAATAAAAAGGAATAATAACCCAGCCATATTTAAACCATTTCAAGATACTAAAATAAACATGCTTAATGTATCAGCTGTTATTTTTGAATTATAAAAATCTGTATAGCTGGCTTCAGCCAATTCTGCTAACAGGAAAAAATTTCCATTGTTAGTTATTTTTTATTTCCTTTTTAGATAAAGTTGATTCATAAGCACGAAATATACGCTGTTCATTTACTAATCGTTGACGAAGATTTATACTATTGCTTTTTCCGCCTTGGCAAGTATTCTTCATTAACCACGGCATCCAAGATTTACGAGTAAAACTCATGGAACTAGGTCCAAAAATGGGCGGAATATTGGTGCTAAATGTTGTATAACTAAGCATCTTCTCTCCTGTTTTCACATCAATAATGCTTTCTTGACTTTTTACAATAGAAAAAAGCATTTCTTTCCTAATTTCTTCTTCTATAAACCTTTGATTTAAAGAATAAGTAATGATTTCATATTTTTCTCCTTTATGGCTTTTATCGCCTAAATAATCAAATTCATACTTTAATGTTTCCCATACATTCGGGTTTTCTTTCTGCCATTGCTCAGGTGTTTTATAAACCACCAAGCCAGCTTCTTTTTCACAAAAATTCTTATATTGAGTATTGGATAATTCCCACTCAACAACAAAATAAACTAAAACCAATAAGAAAAAACATATTCCGAAAATCCAGCCTTTATATCCAAGTTTTTGGGCAATTTTCCCTACTATCCATGAAAGCCCAACAAAAAAAGCCACGAACAATATTGGCATACCTAAATAATATAAAATCATTAAGAGAATACCTATCATCATTTCCTCTTTTTAATTATTAAATGGTTAGTAATAAAGAGAATTGTTTTAAGTTCATTAAAATGAGAATAACTGGCTTCAGCCAATTCAGCAAATAAACCATATAAATCTTGTTTCATTTTTATTTCCTTTCAGATGGGTAATAATTTTTAATTTTATCAAAATAATATTTTTGTTCTACATCATCACTCCAGCCAAGAGGTTTTGGTGGGAAGCAGCTCGTTTTAACCATCCAAAACATCAGTGATCTAGGTAAAGATTTCTCTGCACTACCTACAAATGAAATAGTTGGAATATCTGTATAAAAATTTATATCTTGTTGTACTTTTTCATTTGTTTTGATATCAAAAAGATTTTTTTCTATTCTTATGATAGAAAAATTTTCTCTTACCCAATATCTTTCCTGTAGAAAACGTTGGTTTAATTTTTCTTTGGTTATATATCCATTCTTTATCTTAACTTTCTGTTCATAACCGTCTTTTCTTAAAGTCTCCCACACACCTAGGTTTTCTTTTTGCCATTGTTCGGTTGTTTTATAAACTGTTAAACCAGCTTCATTCTCACACAGCTTTTTATAAGTGATTTCCATAGGAATCCAATCCCAAAAAAGAAAAACCATAATGCCTAAAAACACCCATTTCCCTAAGCCTTGTTTTCCCAGCTTTGCAGCTATTTTCCCAAAGATATAACTAAATAAAACAATCAGTAAGAAAATAAGGAGTAAAATAAACAAAAATAATAATCCAGCCATATTTTAACCATTTCAAAAAATTAAAATGAATATGTACCATAAGCAAGAAATTGCTTAAAACATGAATACTCAACACCATCATGCCAACATTCTTGGAATAAAAAACACAAACAGGCTACCTGAAAGCGTGGAAACTCAATCCCATGCTTTCAGGCAGCCCGTCTGATAAAATTTGGTTTATCGAATACATTACCCAATCTCCTTGAGATTCAGATAAATAACGTAATAACGATTTACATTTCTTGGCATACTACTCCCCTTTTTTTCAAATGTACAACATTGAAGCAGGACTTTTACACACCTGCCAATTCATACTTTCGCCCTCATTCAAAACAACAAAAAGGCTGCCTGAAAGCAAGCGGTTGTTGCTGTATAAACTGCCGTTTAAATCAATGTCCGTCATGGTGGTTTTGCCGCTGCTGCTTTTGCTTAAGAAACTGTTAAACAAATAATAACTGTCGCTGCCTGTTTGATCGGTGATGATGTCACTGCCGCCGCTTTGGTAATACACATCGTTGCCGCCGCTGTCGGTCATTTTGTCATCACCCTCGCCGCCGAAGTAATAGTCCTTATCTGCGCCGCCCTCCATCACCGCGCCCTCGATGCGGGCAACCAATATGTCTTCGCCGTCTTCGCCGTATAAAATATC
>NZ_JQKE01000101.1 GCF_000745895.1 Stenoxybacter acetivorans DSM 19021
GCCCGAATCACGCCTGAATGGCTGGTTTTACCTAAACGTTGGGTTGTTGAACGAACCTTTGCTTGGGTAAATCATTCAAGGTTACTCAGTAAGGATGACGAGATTAAATGCAAACATCAAGAAAATGATTTCATCATTTCCCATTTGCATACTTTACTTAAACGTTATTGAACATAGATTCTAAAGTGGTGAGAGATAATTTTTCATGCGATTGCCCTGCCTCTTTGGCTTGCTTAACAATTTCTTCACGGGCTTTTTGATACAATTTGGCATCAGTGGGATAGGTGATATTTTTTCCTGAACAGTAGGGTCTGTGGATATTTAAAGCTCAGCGTGAATTGATTTCAGCAGCACACAAATAAGAACCTATGTTCAAAATGTTTAAGAACCAATATTCAAAAAATTCTTAATAAAATCATATGGCGTATAATTAGCAGATAAACCAAGATAGTAGGTAATCCTTTATGTACCCGAGTGATTTGACAGATAGCCAATGGGCGATGATTGAGTCGTTTTTTGACATCATATGATTTTATTAAGAATTTTTTTGAACATGGGTTCTTATTTGTGTGCTGCTGAAATCAATTCACGCTGAGCTTTAAATATCCACAGACCCTAGTATATTTAGAGTAGCGGTAAAAAATAGGTATATTTGTTATGAATTGAGTGGTTTGTTGTTGTAATATTTATCATAACTATTTAATTTTTAATTATTTAATTTTATTGTAGTAATAAATTATCTGCATTTTTCAGGCTGCCTGAAAAATTCAATAATAGCTGAAAATAACTGAAAAATTTAAAGAACCAGGGAAATCATTCGGGCAGATATTGCTTGAAAATAATCTCGGCAATCACGTAAACCGGAATGATTGTGGTAAAGTAAATACGAATGAACATCCTCGTCCGTGCGAGGTTGAACACACACAGGGTAATCAAGTAATGACACATCGGATTTTTTACACCAAAGCCAATATTTTGTTATCCGCTGCGGTTTCGTTGTTGGCGGTGGCTTTTCCTGTTCAGGCGGTTGCGGCGAGTTCTGATTCGGCGGCAACCATTCCCGCGGCAGAGACCGTTTCGCCAATCAGCAGTAACCCGCTTGTACAGCAAGCACAGCAAGAATGGCAGCAGCGTGCTGCAGCGGCGAATCGGGCGGGTGAGATGTTCACTTTATTCAGTGCGGAATTGGCGTTGGATAAAAATGAACCGCAAACAGCACTGGCCATTTATTCGGTTTTGTTTCAACGCACGCACGCACCCGAATTGGGGCTTCGTACGATTGAATTAATTTTTTCTGATGATAATTTAACGCTTCAAAAAGCGTTGGCACAAGCACAACAGTTGATGCAAAGCTGGCAAACTTGGCAGCCGAAGCCCGGTGTGGAACAGAAAAAAGCACAATGGCTGATAGATGCGGCGGCAGGCAATGTTGATGCCGTTGTTAAAAACGCAGACAGCATATTGGCTTCGGCAGATGACGTAGAAGTAAAACGAGTGTTTTTGCAATTGGCGCAAATGAGTTTGCGTTATCCGGAAAAAACCGCAAAATTTTCAGAATCCATTCATCGCTTAGCCAATGCCTATCCTGAGCAGCCTGAAGCAGTTGTGTCTGATGCGCTGGCTTCATCATTCAGCACTTTGTATGATAAGCAAAGCAATCATCATCATCATCAAGATGCGGTTTTGGCTTTACGCCGCTTGCTTGAATTGGATCCGGATATTGCACCGCCCACAGGTGTAACCTTGGGTTTAATTCAAAATAAAACCCCTGATGTGCTGAGTGCTTTTTTTAAACAAACAGACCTTACTCAATTGCCGTTGGCGTGGAAAAAAGTGTATGTCGGCACCCAAATAAAATCAAATAATGTGCAGGGGTTATATCAACAGTTACAGCCGCTTTTACAGAATAACACCAATCCGGAATGGTTAATCATGGCAGCAGCGTTATTGTTTAAGCCGGGTGAACCGATTGATACCGGGTTGCTGTATTTGGAAAATGCTTATCTTTCAGGCAGCCCTGAACAGAAAAATAAAGCAGCGGTCAGTGCGATTGCGCAATTAGTCGAAGTAAAAAATTTTCAGGCAGCCCGATCTTGGTTAAAGCGTCTTGATGCACGGCAGCAGCGGTTTGATTATTTATTGATGCTGGCTCTTATTCAAAATGGCGAGGGCGCAAAATGGCAGGAAATACAAAGTTTACTCGATGAAGCGGCTCGTATTAACCCGCAGGGGCAAGTGCTTGGCCGTAAATTTTTAATTGAGTTGCAGCAAATTTTGCTGAATACATGGCAAAACGATACCGTACACACCGTGCTCAATCGCTTAATCAGTGAAGCTCAAAATCGGAAAAACAACGATGAATTGTCGTTGTGGCTTTATCAGCGCGGCTTATTGTATGCCGATAAATTGAATCAACCGCAAAAAGCCATTGCGGATTTTCGCCGATTTTTAAGTCTTAATCCCGGTAATCCAAATGGTATGAATGCTTTGGGTTACACTTTATTATTACAGCCGAAAAGTGGAAAAGAGCATGCGGTAAATTTTCAAGAAGCCACGCAATTGATTGAAGCCGCTTATGCAATAGAACCGCAAGCAGCACCAATTAACGACAGTTTGGGCTGGGCTTATTTTTTAAACGGCGACGCAAAAAAAGCATTGCCGTATTTGCGTTTTGCTTTTTCCAAAATGCCTAATTCAGAAGTGGCGGCACATTTGGGTGAAGTATTGTGGACATTGAATCAGCAAGAAGAAGCCAAACAAGTTTGGCAGCAAGGTTTGCAATTAAATGATAAAGATGCCGTACTGCTGAATACTTTAAAACGGTTTAATGTGCAGCGTAACACAGAATAATGCAGGCTACCTGAAAATATAAGTGTTCGCCGCAACAAGAAACGGTAAAATATTTTGGTTTTGATGATTGAATAAATCACAATGCGCTTGTGTTATTCACAAAAAATACTTTCGGTAATGTCTATGAACAGTATTTTTAGCTGTATAAATAATGGCCGGCTGAAAAAATCAGGCAGCCTGAAGTGATTTTTCCTTATTACCCCTTAAATTCTTTTGATGAGTATTTTTATGTTAAATAAAACCTTTATTGCATTGTTGGTATCTGCCGTATTATTGCAAACAGCCTGTTCCAAGCAAGAAACATCAGTTACGTTAAGTGCCAGCGAAGCCGCTGCTGCGGCTGAGGCTGAAGCAAATCTTTCAGGCAATACCAATGCAGTGCAAACGCTCAGCAGTAATGACGGTGCAATGAGCATTACCGTACCCGGTAAATTTACCGATTCTTTTAATCAAGCACAGCAATGGCTTGAGCTAAAAGAAGGTGATACCCTCATTCTCTTTCAACGTGATGATGATGCCGATGTCAATCTTTCAGCGATTCATTTCACTGATGCACATAAAGATACAGCCGCTGATTACTTCAAGCGAGTTATCGAAGCATTAAAAAATCAAACCACTATTCAAAATCTGGAAATACAAGAAGCGAGTAATAATCGTTTGAACTACCGCTTTAGCCATGAGCGTGATGGTGTCCGCTTAAATGAAAGTTGCGCAGTGTTGGCAGCGGCAGAGGCGCAATATTATGCCGTGTGCGCCGCCGGCAGCCTTTTATCTGCTGATGAACTAACCCATTATCTTGACAACATTACCATAAAGTAAAAGCATCGTGAATACCAACACGAATGCAGCCAATTTCAGCAATCTTGATCGGGAAATGATGCAGATTGCCCTTGGTTTGGCGATACAGGGGCGGTTTTCTACCAGCCCCAATCCGCGGGTAGGTTGTGTTATCACACGTGGCAATCAAATCATTGGGCAAGGTTTTCATCTGAAAACAGGTGAACCACATGCCGAAATCCACGCACTCAAACAGGCGGGTCTTTGGGCAAAAGGTGCAACTGCTTATGTTACTTTAGAACCGTGCAGTCATCATGGCCGCACGGGTCCTTGTGCCGATGCATTGATTGCTGCCGGTGTGGCACGGGTGGTTGTAGCCATGTACGACCCCAATCCGCAAGTCAGCGGGCAGGGTGTGGCGCGGTTGCGTCAAGCGGATATTGTTTGTGAAGTGGGTTTGTTGGCAGATGAAGCACGTGAGCTAAACCGTGCTTTTCTGTCACGCATTGAGCGCGGCAGACCGTTTATACGCTTAAAAGTGGCTACATCTTTAGACAGCAAAACTGCCTTGTCTGATGGACAAAGCCGATGGATTACCGGAGAGGCGGCGCGAGCTGATGTGCAGATTTTACGTGCTGAAAGCTGTGCCATACTTACCGGTATCGGTACGGTTTTGACAGACAATCCACGCTTGAATATACGTACCTTTCCTGTTTTACGTCAACCCGTGCGCATTGTATTAGACAGCTGCTTGCGCACACCATTGTCAAGTGCCTTGGTAACAGACGATAGCAGCCCAACTTTGATTGCCACGTGTGTGCAGGACAAAATACGATATGAAGCGTATTTGCGTCATGCTCATGTGCAGATATTGTGTGTCGCGGCAGATCAATCAGGGCGTATCAATCTAAATGAATTGATGCCGAGATTGGCACAAATGGGCTATGGTGAAATTTTGGTTGAGGGCGGCGCAAATTTAAATACCGAGTTATTGCGGCAGAATTGGGTTGATGAAGTGGTATTGTATCAAGCCCCGAAAATTTTGGGTCATCACGCCAAAGCGGCGTTTAGGTTGCCCGAAACCACAGAAAATCTATTGAGAAATGACTGGCAAACCAAGTCAATTGAGCAAATAGGTGATGATATTAAATGGATTTTGGCAAAGTGTGAATAAATGCTTTAATCACAAATAAAAAAATTATCTTGAAACAAGAGGTTGCCTGAAAAAATTCTATTAAAATGAAGTTGTTTATAACGAATAGACGCCACATCTTTTGGTGTAAAAGATATTTAGATATGTATCGCTAAACAACTATTTTTCTGCACATGGATATAATTTTTCATTCCAGTTTCTACTGTAAGGGCTTGATTGTTTCGGATTGCTGTGTGATGAAAATATATATATAAAATGTTGCTTATACTCCATCACGGTAACAGGTGGTAGTGTTCAAAAATCTGTGTCAATCCCCTAAACTATTCCAAATAGGAGACAACACATGAACAACCCCATATTCGACTTTAAAACAGCACTTAAACAGCTTCAATCAGGTCAAGCACTGACAGGCAAAGACGGCATACTCACCCCGCTTATCAAACAACTGACCGAAGCTGCTCTTGATGCCGAAATCGAACATTATCTCGAACAGAACCCACAAGAGCCCAACCGCCGCAACGGTTACACCAAAAAGACGGTCAAGGCAAATTCCGGCAGCTTTGAATTGGAAACACCGCGAGACCGAAACGGTGGTTTTGAGCCACAAATCGTCAAAAA
>NZ_JQKE01000102.1 GCF_000745895.1 Stenoxybacter acetivorans DSM 19021
TGTGTACGGTGCCTTCGGGCGCGGAGACGGTGCTGCCGATTTGGGTATAGTCTTTACCCGCTTGGATGACGGTGTTGCCTTGTAAGCTGCCCACTTGGCTGCCGGTATAATCAACGATGCGGCCGTCGCTGTTGATGGTGTCTTGTTTTTTGCCGATAAAGACGCCCAATCCGCCGCCGCCCATGATGCCGCTTTTTTTGGTTTCATGCCATTCGCTGCTGTTGCTGCGGTTCTCTGCCGCTTCGATGACGATGCTGCCGTTCGCCGCCAGTTGGGTGCCTCGATCCGATACGATGTTGCTGCCGATGATGTTGATGTCTTTGCCGCTGCCGATCAATATGCTGTTGCCGGTGATGTTGCTGCTTACCGCTTGGCTTGTGTGGTTTTGATATTGATCCTGTTCTGTGGTTTTTTTGCCGATGTCTTTGTCTTGGCTGTACACCGATTCTTGCAGACCGGTGCTGCGAATGCCGCTTTCGATCTGTACGCCTTTGCTGCCGTAAAGATAAACGCGGCCTTGTTCGCTGTTCAGTTCGCTTTGGCGGATATTGATTTGTCCGCCGCCGATGCTGAGGTTGCCGCCGCTGTAAATTTGGCTGCCCACTTCGCTTTCATTTTTGATGCGCAGATGGTTTTTATCGTTTAAATCGCCATAGCCTATGCTTTGATTGACGGCAACGGTGCCGATGCTAATGTTGCCGTTTTGGCTGTAAAGCCGGCTGCTGCCTTGGTTGTTGACAAGTGCCGCACCTTGTATTGTGATGCCTTTCTCGGCAATCAGGTTTAATGCCGATTCGGCTCCGCCGTCAATATAAATCCCGGCCACTCGGGTTATGTTGGTGCCGCCGTTGATTGCATCGCCGCTTCTTTTGGTTACAGAGGCGATGTCTATGCGGCTGCCGCTGAGGTTAACGCTGTCTGTGCCGTGTATCTGTCCGCCGTGGATGACGATGTTCTCTTGCGCTTGTAAGGCGATGCTGCTGCCTTGTATCAAGCCGCTGCTGCGCAGGTTTTCGCCTTGCAGATGAACGATGTTCCGTCCGGCAATGGTGCCTTGGTTATTCAGGCTGCCTGAACCCAGATTGAGTTGGATGTTATTCGCGCTGATCAGGCTGCCGTTGGCGTTTAAATCGCCTTCGCGAACCTTTAAATACACTTTCGGCACCAATACTGTTTGGGTGCCGCCGCCTGGCAGGCTGATCTGTTCGCTCACCAGCCACACGATGTCGCTGGTTAATTGCGCCATTTGTGCGGCACTTAAGGCGATGCCGGGAGTTAAGTTGAATTGTCGGGCGATGCTCGCGCCATTGTCCATTAAGGCTTTAAACTGTTCTTCGTCGCTTTGGTAGCCTGATAAACGGCGATAACCGGTGAGTTGGGCGATTTGCTCGTTGATGAGGCGTTGTTCATAAAAAGCATCACCCAGCCGTTTTTGGGTCCGCTGCGGATCAAGCTGCAGCTGTTGCAGCATGTAGTCGCTGCCCAGCCAACGTCTGTGGTTGGTAAAGGCAGGATCGGTTTCTACCAAATAACCGCCGGGGTTGGGGTTGATGTGGTACAGGCTGTTGCCGGGCAATACGGTTTTGCCGTTGACGGTTTTGGCCGCGGCCTGGGTGATGTCGTGGCTTTGCTGCGCTTGCTGCTGGGTTTGGCTTGTGCCGCCGACGGTGATGTCTTGTCCGTTTTGTGTTTGTGCATCAACTCGGTTCTCGCCGCTGCCGCTCTTTATTGCGGCTTCGCTTTGTGTTTCCTTTAATGCTGCGCCATTGTCTTGTTTTGCTTTGGCTGTGTCTGCCGATGGGTTGGTATGACGGATGGTTTTATCCGCTGTTTCCGCGGCGATGCGGATTCCGTCAATTTGACCGGCCGCAATGCTGTCGGTTTGGTTTTGCTGCGCGGCGGCAGTGCCCGCTTGCGTTTCACTGCGGGTCAGTCCGGTATGATTCCCTTGACGTGCCGCTGTGCCGGTTTGCTCGGCTCCGTTTGCCAATACTTGACCGACTGTGCCGATATTGCTGTCGCCAATATTTTGCTTGCCGCCGGTATTGATGTGCTCTTGATAGCTGATAAAGCCTTCAAAAGGTTTTTCGTCCACCAGGTTCTCTCTGTCCACGCTCCAACTTGCGGTATTTTTACGCCGCCATTTAAAGCGTTTTTTATACGCTTTGCTTTGTGCGCCTGAACCGGTTTCGTGTTCATAAACCTGCGCTTGGGTTTCTTTGTTCTCCAACACCAAGTCTTTATTACTGCCCAGCCAATCTCCGCCGATTAAAATTTGGCTGTTCTCATTCAGTAATTGCTTGCTATCCACATGCAAATCACCGCCCGCAATAATCTGCCCGGCTTCGGAATGCTTTAATTTATCTTCATGGCGGGTGATGGTAACGTTTTCTGTGCGCCACGTACTTTGTTCAATTGACCCGCGTCCGTCATAAAAATCAAACCGCCCTTTGGCATGGTTGCTTGTTTGCCGCCAATTGCCGTCCTTTCCTTGTATATACCACTCGCTGCTGCCCGGTGTACTCCAACGCTGTTCTTGACGGCTGTCTGTCTCCACGCCTTTTTCTATTTCAAAGCGATTATTCAGATTGTGTATCTGCGCTGCCGACAAATACATGTCTCCGATCGATTCTATCCGGCCACCGCGATTGATGAGGGTTTGCGCTTTGTCCTTTGCTGTGCCGTTTGTGTCTAATGCGCCGCCCACATGCAAACTGCCCAAACTTAAAATCAAACTGCTGCCGCCGCCAAGCTGCCATTCGCCGTTGACGACTTTGTCCGCGCCGCTGCCGAGGTTGTTCAGTTGTTTAACGCCGATGTCTAAGCGTTCTCGTGCCGCAATCACCGCAGATTGGGTTTTGCCATTGATGTCTTCTTCAATATTATTCAATACCTTGCCGCCAATGGCGATGTGATCACCATAAATTCTGCCGCTGCCATGATTGGTGATGCTGTTGCCGCTGTGGAGCCATGAGTTGCCGCCGCTGTTGATTAAGCCTTCATTGGCAATGTGGTTCTTGGCATTTAGTTCGGTATGATCCGCCGATTCAATCACGCCGCTTGCTTGATTGCTGATGTTGTTTGCTGTCAGCAATACGCTACTGCCGCCTTGTAAGCGGTGTTGATTGTTGATGCTGCCTAAGCTGGTGAGAATCAGATTTCTGCCGGCGGTATAGTCAGTTTGGGTATTGATGTCATTTTTTAAGGCTATGTTTAAATCACGCCCCGCCGCCACGGTGCCGCTTGTGTCGTGTTTCAGATCCCCGCTTTGAATTCGTACATCCTGTACGGCACTGATGCTGCCGTTTTGGTTATTCACGATAAGTGTGTTGCTGTTATTGTCGTGAAGCCGAATATCACCTGTGCTGCTTAACTGCCCGTATCGGTTATCCACGCTGTTGCTGATTTGTGCATCTATCATTTGACCGGCACGAATATGACCGTGCCGGTTGTCAATATCCGCTGCGGTGATGTTTAACGATTGTGCGTCTATTGTTCCGTCTGTGTTGTTGATCAGCCGGCTGCCAATGCGTGCCTGACCGTTGCTGACAATATTGCCTTGCCGGTTATTCAGCCCTTCGCTTTGCACGGACATATTCCCGGCCGCGCTGATTATGCCTTGTTCGCTGTTGTTGATGCCGCCGATTTGCAATTGTGCTGTGCCGCTGCTGTGCAATACGCCGCCGCGATTGTCTAAGTCGTTGCCGTGAAGCCGCAAATCCTGATCAACGGTCAATTTCCCTCGGCGATTATTGATTTCAACGGCAGTTATATCGGCTATGCTTGCTGTGATTTGAGCATCGCGGTTGTCTAAAATGCCGCTGTCAAGATGCAGTTCGCCAACGTTGATCTGACCGCGATTCAATAAATTTTGCGTAACGCTGAGATGCGTATCGCCGTTTGCCAGTATCTCGCCTTGGTTGTTTAAACCTTCGCCGATAATGATTTGCCCTGCGGGCAATGCGGTAAATACGTTCATCGCGCCGGTAAATGAATCATTATCTGCGGTGCTTGCCGGCTGCTTGCCGGCTTGAGTTGTGCCTGTTCCGGCTGTACCGGCTTGCTGCCCGGCCGTCGGCGCGGCAGAAGACTTGACCGGTATTATTTCATAACCCAATACGCCGCCGTTGGTTAAGGTTGCTGCGCGAATACGCAAATCCTGTCCGCCGCTTTGGATGAGTTTACCGCCCGCATTGCTCAGGCTGTTTGAAACAATATCAACTTGGGTCGCGTTGATTTCGCCGCTGTTGGTCAATGCGTTTTGATTGCGCAGGGTTAAGATGCTGCCCGCTGCGGTTAAACCGCTGTTGCCGAAATCCTGGGTTTGACTGCTAAGATTTTGCCCAGCCGCCAGCTGTCCGCTGCCGCTGTAGCTTTTGGCTTGTAATGTGAAATCTTTGCCGGCAACGATGCCGCCTTGATCGTTGCTGACCACAAGGGTGTTTTTACCTGAATCGCTGATTCGGGCGTTTTGGGCGGAACTGATTAAGCCGTGTTGATTGTTTACGCGGTTGGCGATGTTCAGGGTGAGTTGTTCGTTGGTGCGGATTGCGCCTTGGCTGTTGTCTAAACTTTGGCTGCTTGCCGTTAACCGTTCGGCATCCATTTGCCCTTGGGTGTTGTTGATGCTTTGGCTGTTGAGGCTGATTTCTTTGCCGATGAGTTTGCCGCCCGCATTGCTCAGGCTGCCTGAAACAATATCAACTTGTGCGGCGTTGATTTCACCGCTGTTGGTCAATGCGTTTTGGTTGCGCAGGGTTAAGGTGCTGCCCGCTGCGGTTAAACCGCTGTTGCCGAAGTCTTGGGTTTGGCTGCTGAGGTTTTGCCCTGCTGCCAATTGTCCGCTGCCGCTGTAGCTTTTGGCTTGTAATGTGAAATCTTTGCCGGCAACAATGCCGCCTTGATCGTTGCTGACAACAAGGGTGTTTTTGCCTGAATCGCTGATTCGGGCGTTTTGGGCGGAACTGATTAAGCCGTTTTGGTTGTTTACGCGGTTGGCGATGTTCAGGGT
>NZ_JQKE01000103.1 GCF_000745895.1 Stenoxybacter acetivorans DSM 19021
CTGATATTAACAGCGTTCTCCATACAGATGGCTGGCGCGGTTACGACGGTTTGGTTGATGTGGGTTTTGAAAAGCATTTTCGTGTCAATCATGGTAATGATGAATTTTCCGACGGTAAGGGCAATCATGTAAACGGTATTGAAAGCTTTTGGGGCTTCGCTAAACACCGCTTGGCGAAGTTTAAAGGTATTCATAAGCACTTATTTGAAATTCATCTTAAAGAAACTGAGTTTCGTTTTAACCATAGAGAGCAAAATATCTATAAAATCTTGCTTAAATGGTTTAGAACCGAGAAAATTTAGTTGTCTTGTTTTTACCTTGTTTGGTTGTCTTGTCCCATTGTATTTTAATTAAACAGCAAACAACGTAAGAAAAAACAAATGCCGTAAACCGCAGACTGCCGTACCTCACCTGCAACAGCAGACAATATAAATTTTTCAGCATTTTATTTACGGCATGTTTTTTAAAACATCAGTAAAATAAAATGTTGCATAAAAAGGGAAAACGCATGAGTCATCGTTATATCGTGGTGGAAGGACCCACCGGCTGCGGTAAATCCGAATTAAGCCGCCATCTGGCTCGTTATTTTGACGCTTTGCTGCTTACGGAACAACCGGAAAAAAATCCATTTTTAGAGCTGTTTTACGCCAACGCCCAACACCATGCTTTGGCGGCTGAATTGCATTTTCTAATGCGCCGTACTGAATCTGTTGCATTAATTCAAGCCGAAGATGAAAAAAATCAAAGGATTATTTCAGATTTTTTATTAGAAAAAGACCAAATTTATGCACCCGCTATTTTGCATAAAGAAGAAGAATCCCTTTATTGGCAAATCAAGCACAGAGTTATGCCCGAGTTCCCTGTGCCTGATCTCGTTATTTATTTGGAAGCCAATGATCACACCTTGGAAGAACGGCTTCGCCATGCAAACCCAAAAACATTCAATCTTTTCCCTGCCGGTTATTTACGCCAAATTCACCAAGAATACCGCCGCTTTTTCCATTTATATCAACACGCACCTTTACTCACTGTAAATATTGGTGAATTGGACTTGCTGAACAACACCGAGCATTTTGAGCTACTAATACACACCATCACCCACATGCAGGGCAGCCGTGTGCATTTGAATTTAAGTGAATAACGAAAAACCGATTAAAATAAATAAAAAGGAAATAAACCATGGGATTACCTCTGATTTCTGCTGCGTATTTAAAAGATTTGGAAATTTTTGAACAGTCCATTTTAAGCAAGCAGGCACAAATTGAAGCGTGGTTTCGCACCCAATGGCGGCAGCACCGTCCGCCTTTTTACGGTTCGGTGGACATTCGCAACAGCGGCTACAAAATGGCAAGCATTGACATGAATTTATTCCCCGGCGGCTTTAATAATCTAAACCCTCAATTCCTGCCTTTGGCAGCGGCGGCGGCACAAGACGCAGTGGAACGTGCTTGCGACACAGCCCGCTCGGTGTTGCTGATACCGGAAAACCATACCCGCAATACCTTTTATCTGCAAAACGTTTATGCCTTAGGTGAAATTTTGCGCCATGCCGGTTTTGAAGTGCGTTTAGGCAGCCTGAATCCGGACATTAAAGAGCGTACAACACTGGAAACCGCTTTGGGCAACAAAATTACGCTCGAACCCATTTTACGTACACGTAGCCGTGTTCACTTAGCAGACGGTTTTTCACCGTGCTTGGTTTTGCTTAACAACGATTTATCCGGCGGTATTCCCGAAATTTTACAAGGCATCAATCAAATCGTTCTGCCACCGCTGCACGGTGGTTGGACTACCCGCCGAAAAACCCGTCATTTTGCCGCTTACGACCAAGTTGCGGCAGAATTTGCCCAATTGGTCGGCATTGATCCTTGGGTAATTAACCCTTATTTTGAAGCATGCAGTAATTTGGACTTTCAAGAGCGCGACGGTGAAGAACAGCTGGCACAAACCGTAGAACGTTTACTGGCAAGAATCCAAGCCAAATACAATGAAAAAGGCATCACCGACAAACCGTTTGTGATGGTGAAAGCCGATGCCGGCACCTACGGCATGGGTGTTATGAGTGTGCGCTCTCCTGATGATGTGCGCGATTTAAACCGCAAAACCCGCAACAAAATGGCAAAAGTTAAAGAAGGATTGGCAGTCAGCGAAGTCATTGTTCAAGAAGGCATCTATACCCACGAAACCCTGCACAGCGCCGCTGCCGAGCCGGTAGTCTATATGGTAGACCGCTTCGTTATCGGCGGTTTTTACCGCGTACATGAAGGGCGCGGTTCTGACGAGAACCTCAATGCCGGTGGCATGCACTTTGTGCCGCTGAACCGTAATATTGCTTCCGCCGCACTTGAATTATCTGAACACGAAGCAGAAAGTAAACGCGCATTTGAGCAATGGGACCATCTGGGCTTGGCACAAACAGAAACCAATACCGATTGCGAAGACAATCGTTTATATGTTTATGGCGTATTGGCAAGATTGTCTTTACTCGCAGCGGCAGTGGAATTGGAAACGGATTTATCGGCTGCCTGAAAGCAAACAGGCTGCCTGAAAACAAGGATATTGAATGACTCATGATTTTAATCTAGACGGACACGAATACGTGGCTTTGTGCGACCTCTTAAAACACACCGGATTGGCAGACAGCGGCGGACAAGCCAAACACTGGATTGCCGAAGGGCGTGTATTGCGCGGCGGCGTTGTGGAACAGCGTAAAACCGCTAAAATTCGTGTAGGTGAAATCATCAGCCTCGGCGATGTATTCATTCGTGTTGTTCAAGCATGACACAAAGCACATTGATAAGCAGACAGTCTGAACTGCCCATGCTCCCTGAAGATTGGGAATGTTGCAGCGGCGGTTGCGGTGATGCTTGTGTTTGGCAAATTTATTACCGAAAAAAAGCGATGCATGAAGCCATGCAACAGAACAGCGATACTGCGGAGCAAAAATGAATATTGATTTGCATTGCCATTCCAATGTATCCGACGGCGTTTTATCGCCGGCAGAAGTAGTAGCCAAAGCCGCCGATAATGGCTGCACCCTATTGGCACTTACTGATCACGACCACACCGGCGGTTTAGCCGAAGCCCGAAGCGCGGCACAAAGCAGCGGCATACATTTTATCAACGGTGTGGAAATTTCAGTCAGCTGGCGTGCACAAACCATACACATTGTCGGCTTAAATTTTGATGAGCAAAACAGCGCACTGCAAAAATTGCTGGCACACACACGGCAAGGACGTTTATTGCGTTTGCGTGCCATTGCCGACAAATTAGCAAAAAAAGGCATTGACAACGTATTTGACGGCGCATTAAGCCTCACCGCAAACCCCGAAATGGTCGGGCGAGCGCACATTGCCCAGTTTTTATTAGACCAAGGCATTGTACGCAATAAGGAAACAGCATTTCGCCGCTATTTGGGACAAGGAAAATGTGCTTATGTGCAGCATCAATGGGCGGCATTGGCAGACACCGTCCATACCATAATAGCAGCCGATGGTATTGCCGTGATCGCACACCCCATGCGCTACGGCTTATCCGCCACCGCCAAGCGGCATTTATTCACAGAATTTAAAGCATACGGCGGCAAAGCCATCGAAGTACACAGCGGCAACAGCGATTTAAACGATCGCCTCAATTATGCCCGTTTGGCAGAACAATTCGGCTTTCAGGCAAGCGCAGGCAGTGATTTTCACCGCAACGACAGCTACAGCGGCGGCAAATTGGGCGTTTGCCCTGAATTGCCGGCTCATTGCCAACCCGTGTGGCAAAATTGGATTGATACCGCAGCAATGAAACATTAACGCAGCATAAGGAAAATACCATGGCGCAATTTTTTGCCATTCACCCCGACAACCCGCAGGAACGGCTGATTAAGCAAGCCACCGACATTGTCCGCAAGAGCGGTGTCATTGCCTATCCCACTGATTCTTGTTACGCATTCGGCTGCCGTTTGGGTGACAAAGCCGCCATGGAGCGCATTCTGAATATTCGCCGCATTGATCAAAAACACCATTTAACGCTAATGTGTCATGATTTGAGTGAACTGGGCAACTACGCCAAAGTAGATAACAGCCAATTTCGCCTGTTGAAAGCCGCTACACCCGGCAGCTATACCTTTATATTAGAAGCCACCAAAGAAGTCCCTGCCCGCACCCTGCACCCGAAACGAAAAACCATTGGTTTACGCGTACCCGACAACGCCATTGCCTTGGCTTTACTGGCAGATTTAGGCGAACCCTTACTATCGTGTACGCTAATGCTGCCTGAAGACAGCGAACCGCTTACCGACCCTTACGAAATCCGCGATCGTTTAGAACACAGCGTGGATTTAATCATTGACGGCGGCTGGTGCGGCATCGAACCCACCACGGTAATTGACATGACCGACGGCATTGTTTTACTGAGACAAGGCAAAGGCAATGCCTCAATGTTTGGTTTGTAGATAAAGAGCTCCCGCTTGGAAAACGGAAATTATCCTACGCTAAGACTAACCGACGGCTTTATGACGAAATTTTGCTTACATTATTGTTTACAGCAGCCAGCGCCTTGATGACACTGACCGTTCAGATAAAAAAAGAAGACTTCGTTATTAATGCCAGACGACACTTTCGCCTATAGATACCCGCCCTTCCCTGTAACTAGTCGTCCCTGAAGAACCTGATCTAAAATATTCAAACAACTTGCCAAAAATCTTGTCTTAAAAACCTAAATTGTAAGAATTATCCGCGTTGTTTACACTTTTCATCAAAATAAAAATATTTCTCTAGTACCTCGTATGGTGTCGCTCCGTTAAGTGATTTATGGGGCTTCACCGTATTGTAGTAGTTGATGAAGCGATTTAGCTCCAGCTTTCGATACTCACTGTCCTGAAAGCGTGTTTTATCGTGCCACATCTGCATCAACGTCCTGATAACCCGCTCTGCCTTACCATTGGTCTGTGGGCGGGCAACTCGGGTAAATTTTTGATTGATGCGATGTTCTGTACAGACCGCCCTGAAAGCGTGTTCCGGCGTTCCCTTGTATTCTGTCCCGTTATCCGAGT
>NZ_KN050777.1:0-3464 GCF_000745895.1 Stenoxybacter acetivorans DSM 19021
CGGACGGACAGTCCACCAACGACACCACGCCCACGATTAAAGGCACTTTGGACAAACAGCTGGAAGAAGGACACCGCCTGTTCTTGTACCGCGTTGAAAACGCAAGCAGCGCGAACCCGAGCTTAACCGACCCGACCACCTCGGCAGCCATTGCCGCCGGTGATTGCATTGGCGAAGTATTGGCGTTCACCCAAGACGCCGGCGGCAATTGGACCTGGAGTTACAACGACACCAACACCTTGGCGAACGGCAAAACCTACAGCTACTTCACCAAAATAGTTGATGATGCCGGCATATTCAGTGCGGCGAGTAAAGACAACACCGGCGGCACCACCAACGGCTTTGACGTTGTTGTGGACACCACCCCGCCGGGCGCGCTGACCATCACCAAGGTAACCACCGACACATATATTGATTTTACCGATCCGAACGGTAAAAGCGATGTATTCTTGCACAATGAAAACGCCGACCTCATCACCCGCGACAACCAAGTGGATCTGGTAGGCACATCAGCCAACAACCCCAACGGCTTTGTGGAAATCAGTTTTGACGGCGGCATCACTTGGACAAGCACCACCACCGACGCCTCAGGCAACTGGACATTTACCGACCCGATTGCGCGCACCGGCAACATCAATGTGATGGTTCGCGCGATTGATGCCGCATACAACGCACAATACAGCCAAGGTGCGTTCGCCATTGACGTGGCTGCCCCCAACCGGGTTACCGCCGCGCCGAAGCTGCCGAACGACACCAACAGCGGGCAGAACTCAAGCGGAACCGCCGTTACCATGCCCAACGGCGACAAGGACGGTGTTGTGAGCGGTAAAAACACGGCGGATCTCGTCCAAAACTTTGCGGTACCGGGCGGTACCGAAGCGGGCGCATTAATTGCGATTGTTTCGGACGACAACAAAAACGGTATTTTTGATTATGGTTATGACCGGATATTGGGCAGCGGCATCGTGGGTTCGGTATCGAGCTTCGCGGTTACCCTGCCGGTATCATCGAGCGTTGCCTTGGGCGGGGACTTATTACCGCGCGAAGTGAATTTGGGCTTTGTGCAGTTTGATGCGGCGGGCAATATATCGCGGATCAGCCCCACCACCCAAGTGCAAACGGTTACCAACGACGTTTACACCATTGTTTACCGCGGCACAGCAGGCCTGCCCAACCCCAACCCCTATGCTCCTGTGCCGGGACAGATGAGCACATGGACACCAAATACCACCGACAGGAACGAAGTGCTGGCGGGTGCGGCATTGACCTTAAACAGCAGCGGTCAATATCAGATTTATGCCGACGGTGCAACCTTCACTGCCTCCGCTTACAATAATATTACAGGTAGCACGACAGGCATCGATGCCAATGCTGCGATCACTGTATTTGCGGATACCTACCGCAGCGGCAGTCCAACGCTGTGGTATACCACCTCTGCTGGTATCGGCAGCCAAACCGGCACCAATGGTGGTTCCTCCAACAACATGGTTGCCTGGGACCGCTACGGCGACGGCTATATTGATTTAATCGGCGGCAACAACTGGGCCCAAGGAAACCTGCTGTATATGGATAACTCCGTGAGTGCACCGATAACCACCACGGCGGCATATACCAATATATTCGGCAATATTGCCGGTCTGGCGAGCACGAACACCGGTAAACAAATTTCGGTGGTGGATTTAAACAAAGACGGCTTTGTGGATTTGGCATTCTCCGGCAGCACCAGCACCACCGGTAATCAAGGCAGTTACTATTCCGCACTGAACAGTGCCACCGGTGATTTAACCTACAAACAAACCATCAACAGTGCACTGGTAAGAAGCAACAACACCGACCACCATGGCATGACCGACACCAGCATGACGTGGGCAGACTTTAATAACGACGGTTTTGCGGATTTGTGGCTGCCCGGCAATGCCTATGCTAACAGCAGAGGCAACCAAGCGGGATACAGCAGTCGGTTGTATTTAAGCGACGGTTCCGGCAATGGCACGCTGTCCAATACGCCGATTGCACTGGGTGATTTCAACAACGCCGAGCATTCGGTTGCCATTGACTTCGATGGTGACGGCTATATGGATGTGGTTGAGTTCTCCACTTGGGGCGGTGATGAAAGATCAAACAAAGGGGTAACTTTATTCCGCAATAAAGGTGACGGCAAAGCCTTCGACATTATTGATTTGGATGTATCCACCAGTTCCGGTAACAATAACATCGGCTCTTACGGCGGCACAATACGCGTCTTGGACTACAACTGGGACGGTGCCTTGGATATTATGATCCGTAAAAACGGCAATAGCTGGTTCTACTACCAAAACAACAACATCGCCCGCGACGGCACCCACTTACACCTGAAGATTGTTGATCAAGACGGCATCAACATCTATATGGGCAACATCGTGGAACTGTTTGACGCAACCGGCAAACGTGTGTCCAGCCAAGTGCTCAACCCGCAAGACGGCATGATTAACAGCACCACCGGTATTGTTGATTTTTACGGATTGAAGCCAAACAGCGGCTACACCGCAAAAATGTATTACAACGACAACGGCACAGCGGCAGCCGCGGAATGGAGCATACAAACCGGCGACAACACCGGCATGGAACACACCCCGTCGTTTGTGCTGAGCACCGGCAGCAACGGTACAGGCAACTTCGGCGGCACCGGCTACAACGACACCTTCTATGCTGCCGGCGGCACCGCCGTCTATAACGGCGCGGGCGGCTGGGAAAACGACCCGGCAAACGGCAAAGTGTGGAAAGCCGCGGGCGGCATGGACATTGTGGACTTCAGCACCGCCACCGGCGGCGTAACCGTGGATTTAAACAATACCGGTTCGCAAAACACCGGCTTTAACGACGCCACCTTCGTTAATATCGAAGGCATACGCGGCGGACACGGCAATGACAACTTCACCGCCAAAGCCGGTGCCGACAACTGGTTTGAAGGCCGCGAAGGCAACGATACCTTTACCTTAACCGGCGCGAAAACCGTGATCTTGGATTACAACAAAATCACCGCAGACGCAGACGGCGGCAACGGCAGCGACACCGTTATCGGCTTCGGCGGGCTGACAGCCGCCGGCGGTCCGGGTTCAGGCTACGTCTTGTCCACAATGGGTCAAGGCACCGCCGGCGTGCTTGACTTAACCGACCTGTTAAGCGACTACCAAGGCAACGCCACCGTGTATTGGGACGTTAGCACCAGTAAATACGTCTTGGACATAGCATCGGTGAACGCGGGCTTAAACGACTACGTGACCACCAAGCAAGTGGGTGCGGACACCATCGTGCAAGTCGATGCCAACGGCACCGGACAATACACCGACTTGGTAACCTTAAAAAATGTAAGCACCGATTTGGCAGACTTGATTGCCAACAACCAAATCTGGATTGCTTAAAGCCTGTTCAGGCAGCCTGAGTTTTGATACAGGCTGCCTGAAAGTACACAGGCTGCCTGAAAG
>NZ_KN050777.1:3699-5116 GCF_000745895.1 Stenoxybacter acetivorans DSM 19021
AAGTGCATAGGCTGCCTGAAAGTGCATAGGCTGCCTGAAAGTGCATAGGCTGCCTGAAAGTGCATAGGCTGCCTGAAAGTGCATAGGCTGCCTGATTACAAAACAGGTTGCCTTAAAAGCAAAACAGCATTAAAAAGACAACAACAGAACCCCTTTTTAAATAAACAGCAATTAACAGCAAGGATAAGACCCCATGAAAATCAACACACTTGCCGCCGCCTGTTGCTTGGCTTGCTTATTCAGCGGCACGGCGTATGCCGTTGATTACCGCGTACAAACCACCGAAAGCCGCAGCATCAGCCAAAGCGAATTGAGCCGCATCAGCAACACCTACCAAAATTTTAAAGCAGGCAGCAGCGTCAACGCGTTTGTAACCATCAGCGACTTTAACAGCAGCACCGCCCCCAAAACCCTGCAAGCGAACTGGTATCACTGCGGCCAGCTGATTTATCAGCAAAGCAAACCGCTGGACACCATCAACAGCCACTTCAAACGCGGATTGCACCACGCCTGGTTCTGGATTAACAGCACCGAGCAAATCGCCGGCAGCGGCAGAGTGGACATTTTTGCCGACAACCAACCCGTTGGCAGCACCAACTACCAAGTAAACGATAAAAACGGCAGAACCGTATCCTGCCAAGGACAAACCTCGCCCGCCGCCATCACCGTTCCCGCCGCCTTTGTGTTGTCGGGCGATGCCTTATTCCATTTCAACGGCAGCGGCCGCCATGAAATGTATGACGACGGCGCACAGCAAATCCGCGCCATCACCCGTCAAATCGCCACCCAATACCCGGGCAATCATCTTCGCCGCATCACCGTAACCGGCTACACCGACTATTTGGGCAACGACAGCTACAACCAAGCCTTATCCGAACGCCGTGCCGAGACCGTAAAACAAATCATGGCAGAAAACGGCATACCCGCCTATTTAATCAACACCGCAGGCGGCGGTGAAAGCAAACCCGTTAAACAATGTTCCGCCGCCTTGCCGCGTCCGGAATTGAAAGAATGCTTAGCCCCGAACCGGCGCGTGGAAATCACCGCCGAAACGGAATAAAATGTTGAAACAAAATAAAATAAAGACAGCAAAGATTGTTTAACAACCGAAACAAAACCTCAAAAGGGAGATGTGCATCATGAAAGCGAAAGCACACTTAGCCGCCGTACTGTTGGCAGCATTGCCGATGTGGGTTTATGCCGCAGACTACCGCGTGCAGATAACCGACAATGATTTTGTGCGTCAGGGAGAGAACAGCAGCATCAAAGCCGAGAAGCATGATTTTGTTCCCGGAGACGAAATCAGCGCATTCGTTACCATAAGCCATTTTGATGAAGACGACTTCCCGCACCGTCTGGAAGCGAAATGGTATCGCTGCGGCAGACTGATACACAGCCAAACCAAGGATCTGGAAAA
>NZ_JQKE01000106.1 GCF_000745895.1 Stenoxybacter acetivorans DSM 19021
TGATCCGCCACATTGGGACTGAGACACGGCCCAAACTCCTACGGGAGGCAGCAGTGGGGAATTTTGGACAATGGGGGCAACCCTGATCCAGCCATGCCGCGTGTATGAAGAAGGCCTTCGGGTTGTAAAGTACTTTTGTCGGGGAAGAAAAGGTTAGTGTTAATACCACTGACTGATGACGGTACCCGAAGAATAAGCACCGGCTAACTACGTGCCAGCAGCCGCGGTAATACGTAGGGTGCAAGCGTTAATCGGAATTACTGGGCGTAAAGCGGGCGCAGACGGTTACATAAGTCAGGTGTGAAATCCCCGAGCTCAACTTGGGAATGGCGCTTGAAACTGTGTAGCTAGAGTGTGTCAGAGGGAGGTAGAATTCCGCGTGTAGCAGTGAAATGCGTAGAGATGCGGAGGAATACCGATGGCGAAGGCAGCCTCCTGGGATAACACTGACGTTCATGCCCGAAAGCGTGGGTAGCAAACAGGATTAGATACCCTGGTAGTCCACGCCCTAAACGATGACAATTAGCTGTTGGTGTGCTTGCCACATTAGTAGCGAAGCTAACGCGTGAAATTGTCCGCCTGGGGAGTACGGTCGCAAGATTAAAACTCAAAGGAATTGACGGGGACCCGCACAAGCGGTGGATGATGTGGATTAATTCGATGCAACGCGAAGAACCTTACCTGGTCTTGACATGTACGGAATCTTTCAGAGACGGAAGAGTGCCTTCGGGAGCCGTAACACAGGTGCTGCATGGCTGTCGTCAGCTCGTGTCGTGAGATGTTGGGTTAAGTCCCGCAACGAGCGCAACCCTTGTCATTAGTTGCCATCATTTGGTTGGGCACTCTAATGAGACTGCCGGTGACAAACCGGAGGAAGGTGGGGATGACGTCAAGTCCTCATGGCCCTTATGACCAGGGCTTCACACGTCATACAATGGTCGGTACAGAGGGTAGCCAAGCCGCGAGGCGGAGCCAATCTCAGAAAGCCGATCGTAGTCCGGATTGCACTCTGCAACTCGAGTGCATGAAGTCGGAATCGCTAGTAATCGCAGGTCAGCATACTGCGGTGAATACGTTCCCGGGTCTTGTACACACCGCCCGTCACACCATGGGAGTGGGGGATACCAGAATTGGGTAGGCTAACCGCAAGGAGGCCGCTTAACACGGTATGCTTCATGACTGGGGTGAAGTCGTAACAAGGTAGCCGTAGGGGAACCTGCGGCTGGATCACCTCCTTTCTAGAGAAGAATGGGCAACTGTTGTACTCACACTTATCGGTAAACTGAAAAAAAAGATGCGAGAAGACCTTGGGTTTGTAGCTCAGCTGGTTAGAGCACACGCTTGATAAGCGTGGGGTCGCAGGTTCAAGTCCTGCCAGACCCACCAGAGCTGCGACAAGCACATGGGGGCATAGCTCAGTTGGTAGAGCACCTGCTTTGCAAGCAGGGGGTCATCGGTTCGATCCCGTTTGCCTCCACCACAGACCCTGATAAATCCTATCCTCGTACGCAAATCAAAGCAGCAAGCACAGAATTAAGAATAAAAGATTCTGAAGCGGCCTGTTTTGATTTGCGCATAGAAACGCATCGATCTTTAACAAATTGGAAAGCCGAAATCAACAAACAAAGACAAAACTGGTTTGGGCATAATTGCTTGCAAGCGATTGTGCCGAAAAACAAACCAAGCGAAGAATTTGGGTGATGATTGTATCAACTGCCCTGTGAAACAAAAGGCACAGAGGCAGACAACCAAAGCAGTAAGCTTTTTCAAAGTAAAGGCTTAGAGCCAAGTTCCACGTCAACGGGAGCGAAGCGAAGTCAAGAAGCCCTTGAAATGATAGAGTCAAGTGAATAAGTGCATCAGGTGGATGCCTTGGCGATGATAGGCGACGAAGGACGTGTAAGCCTGCGAAAAGCGCGGGGGAGCTGGCAATAGAGCAGAGATCCCGCGATGTCCGAATGGGGAAACCCAATCAGAGCGATCTGATTATCCGTACCTGAATAAATAGGGTACGAGAAGCGAACCCGGAGAACTGAACCATCTAAGTACCCGGAGGAAAAGAAATCAACCGAGATTGCGCCAGTAGTGGCGAGCGAAAGCGCAAGAGCCTGTGTGTGATAGATATTGAGATAGAAGAACCGGTTGGGAAGCCGGGCCGCAGCGGGTGACAGCCCCGTATTCGAAATTTCATTATTGGTACTGAGCACACGAAAAGTAGGGCGGGACACGCGAAATCCTGTCTGAAGAAGGGGGGACCATCCTCCAAGGCTAAATACTCATCATCGACCGATAGTGAACCAGTACCGTGAGGGAAAGGCGAAAAGAACCCCGGGAGGGGAGTGAAACAGAACCTGAAACCTGATGCATACAAACAGTGGGAGCGGAATTATTCCGTGACTGCGTACCTTTTGTATAATGGGTCAACGACTTACATTCAGTAGCGAGCTTAACCGGATAGGGGAGGCGCAGGGAAACCGAGTCTTAATAGGGCGAATAGTTGCTGGGTGTAGACCCGAAACCGAGTGATCTATCCATGGCCAGGTTGAAGATGCCGTAACAGGTATTGGAGGACCGAACCCACGCATGTTGCAAAATGCGGGGATGAGCTGTGGATAGGGGTGAAAGGCTAAACAAACTCGGAGATAGCTGGTTCTCCCCGAAAACTATTTAGGTAGTGCCTCGAGCAAGACACTGATGGGGGTAAAGCACTGTTATGGCTAGGGGGTCATTGCGACTTACCAACCCATTGCAAACTCAGAATACCATCAAGTGATTCCTCGGGAGACAGACATCGGGTGCTAACGTCCGGTGTCAAGAGGGAAACAACCCAGACCGCCAGCTAAGGTCCCGAATGACAGATTAAGTGGTAAACGAAGTGGGAAGGCAAAGACAGCCAGGATGTTGGCTTAGAAGCAGCCATCATTTAAAGAAAGCGTAATAGCTCACTGGTCGAGTCGTCCTGCGCGGAAGATGTAACGGGGCTCAAATCTGTAACCGAAGCTGCGGATGTCAGGCAACTGACATGGTAGGGGAGCGTTCTGTAGGCCGAAGAAGGTGCATTGAGAAGTGTGCTGGAGGTATCAGAAGTGCGAATGTTGACATGAGTAGCGATAAAGCGGGTGAAAAGCCCGCTCGCCGAAAACCCAAGGATTCCTGCGCAACGTTCATCGGCGCAGGGTGAGTCGGCCCCTAAGGCGAGGCAGAGATGCGTAGTCGATGGGAAACGGGTTAATATTCCCGTACTTAATTCAAATGCGATGTGGGGACGGAGAAGGTTAAGTCATCGACCTGTTGGAATAGGTCGTTTAAGCCGGTAGGCAGAATAACCAGGCAAATCCGGTTATTCAATGCCGAGACGTGATGACGAGTGTCCAAGGACACGAAGTGACTGATACCACGCTTCCAGGAAAAGCCACTAAGCTTCAGTTTGAATTGAACCGTACCGCAAACCGACACAGGTGGGTAGGAAGAGAATTCTAAGGCGCTTGAGAGAACTCGGGAGAAGGAACTCGGCAAATTGATACCGTAACTTCGGGAGAAGGTATGCCTTTTTGAGTGAAGGAGAAACACCGAAAGCTTAGAGAGGCCGCAGAGAATAGGTGGCTGCGACTGTTTAATAAAAACACAGCACTGTGCCAACACGAAAGTGGACGTATACGGTGTGACGCCTGCCCGGTGCCGGAAGGTTAATTGAAGATGTTCACGCATCGGATCGAAGCCCCGGTAAACGGCGGCCGTAACTATAACGGTCCTAAGGTAGCGAAATTCCTTGTCGGGTAAGTTCCGACCCGCACGAATGGCGTAACGATGGCCACACTGTCTCCTCCCGAGACTCAGCGAAGTTGAAATGGTTGTGAAGATGCAATCTCCCCGCTGCTAGACGGAAAGACCCCGTGAACCTTTACTGCAGCTTTGCATTGGACTTTGAAGTTACTTGTGTAGGATAGGTGGGAGGCTGAGAAGCTGAGACGCTAGTTTCAGTGGAGCCGCCGTTGAAATACCACCCTGGTGACTTTGAGGTTCTAACCCAGGCCCGTGAAACCGGGTCGGGGACCGTGCATGGTAGGCAGTTTGACTGGGGCGGTCTCCTCCCAAAGAGTAACGGAGGAGTTCGAAGGTTACCTAGGTCCGGTCGGAAATCGGGCTGATAGTGCAATGGCAAAAGGTAGCTTAACTGCGAGACCGACAAGTCGAGCAGGTGCGAAAGCAGGACATAGTGATCCGGTGGTTCTGAATGGAAGGGCCATCGCTCAACGGATAAAAGGTACTCCGGGGATAACAGGCTGATTCCGCCCAAGAGTTCATATCGACGGCGGAGTTTGGCACCTCGATGTCGGCTCATCACATCCTGGGGCTGTAGTCGGTCCCAAGGGTATGGCTGTTCGCCATTTAAAGTGGTACGTGAGCTGGGTTTAAAACGTCGTGAGACAGTTTGGTCCCTATCTGCAGTGGGCGTTGGAAGTTTGACGGGGGCTGCTCCTAGTACGAGAGGACCGGAGTGGACGAACCTCTGGTGTACCGGTTGTTTCGCCAGAAGCATAGCCGGGTAGCTAAGTTCGGAAGAGATAAACGCTGAAAGCATCTAAGCGTGAAACTCGCCTGAAGATAAGACTTCCCCTGTGGTAAAACCACACTGAAGAGACGTTCGAGACCAGGACGTTGATAGGTCGGGTGTGGAAGCGTGGTAACACGTGAAGCTAACCGATACTAATTGCTCGTGCGGCTTGACTCTATCATTTGAAGGGCTTGTAAGAAAGTAATACAAGCATCTTGAAAGAAAAAAGCTTACGCGAAGATACGCATCACCGTTGATTGAAGTTGATGGATTGCAAAGAGCCGAAGGGTAATTGCATGAGAGAGACACGGCTTAACCGATTTGTACAGTTTAGTTTGGCGGCCACAGAGCGTTGG
>NZ_JQKE01000107.1 GCF_000745895.1 Stenoxybacter acetivorans DSM 19021
CATAACTGCAAGGTTTTCTTGGTATTTGAACAGATTTATTGCAGTGAATTATAACATAAAATCAGTATTTATTGTATATTTTCAATCACTTGCCAGTAATTCAGGAGCGACTACATACCTACAATCGCTATGTACAAAGGCAGGGATTAGGGAAATATTTATAATGATTTACAACTGAAATTATTTCAGCGGATACCCCGCCGCTCTGCGGCGGGGTTGTTCATTTTTTAAGGCTGTTCGCCGTTTCAAATAAAAGACGGCGGCTTTACCGATTTCAGCAGACATATTGTTTTTTGGTCTGGTCAATTGAGGCAGTTTTTAGACTGTATTTTTTGATTATCAATCAGTTAGATTACTGGTTTGCGTTGGTTTATGCCTACTTAAATCTTCAACGGCTTTGCAAAAATAAAAAAAATCGCCCTGAAAAGGGCGATAAAAGGAACACAAACCACTACCAAAAGGGTGAATACATAGTACAACCAAATAATTAAAAATGCAAATGATAATTATTTCTATTTATATTGAAAAATATATCTAACTGTTTTATATGATGTTACTTTGTCAGAAATTTTGAAAATATGCTGAGTGGTTTAAATATAATAGATGCAATCCGCTATTAAGGAGAGGCAAAAAGCCGACACGGTAAGTAATTTGGTCATCAAGATACACCCAAATGAATCAGCGAGTTGCCACATTGTGATAAGCACAGTGGTAGCTTGTTATTCTTTCTGAAAGACAAAACAATGTGTTATCTGCCGATGTGTCTGAAATTAATCATCTTTTCCTGTTAATATGCGGCGCGATCCGCCCAATTCGACGGGAGACACCACACCCGCAGCTTCCAATGCTTCCATCAAGTTAGCGGCGCGGTTGTAGCCGATGCGCAGGTGGCGTTGTAAAGAAGAAATTGAGGTTTTTCGTGTTTCTAAAACAAAGGCGGCGGCTTGATCAAATAATTCATCGCTGCCGGAGCCGGGATTTACTTGATTGATAGTGGCTCGTGTTGCTTCGCCGCTGAGTAAGCCGTCTATATATTGAGCAGGTGCTTGAGTTTTCAGGCAGCCTACTAAAGCGTGGACTTCTTCATCAGACACAAATGCACCATGTAAGCGCACGGGCTCGGGAACGCCCGGCGGCAAAAACAACATATCGCCTTTGCCCAATAAATTTTCCGCACCCATTTGGTCAAGAATGGTACGGCTGTCGATTTTGCTGGACACTTGAAATGACAAACGGGTGGGAATATTGGCTTTAATTAAACCGGTAATCACATCAACACTGGGACGTTGCGTTGCCAAAATCAGGTGAATACCGGCAGCACGGGCTTTTTGCGCCAAACGGGCAATCTGTTGCTCTACTTTTTTGCCTTCCACCATCATTAAATCTGCCAACTCATCAATCACCACCACGATAAACGGCAGTGTTTGCAAAGGTTCAGGCTCATCTGGATTCAGACTGAATGGATTGAGTAGCGGGGTGTTAATTGAGGCTGCCTGAATTTTTTTGTTAAAACCATCGATATTGCGCACGCCGACATGTGCCAAGAGCTTGTAGCGTTTTTCCATTTCCGCCACACACCAATTTAAGGCTTGTGCTGCCTGTGTCATGTCAGTAACCACGGGGCACAGTAAATGCGGAATGCCTTCATATACCGACAATTCCAGCATTTTGGGGTCAATCATGATAAAGCGCACTTCATCTGCACGGGCTTTGAACAAAATGGAGGCAATCATGCCATTCACCCCCACTGATTTACCCGAACCGGTGGTGCCTGCTACCAATAAATGCGGCATTTTCGCTAAGTTGGCAATCACGGGAATACCGGCGATGTCCTTGCCTAAAGCCACAGTAAGTTTGTCTTGGGTTGCCTGAAAAATATCGGTGTTTAAAATTTCAGACAATAAAATCTCTTGCCGATGGGTATTGGGCAATTCCAGTCCCATTGTAGGCTTGCCGGCAATGGTTTCCACCACCCGCACGCTTTGCACTGATAATGCCCGAGCCAAATCTTTGCCTAAATTGACGATTTGACTGCCTTTTACGCCTTCTCCCGGTGAAATTTCATAGCGGGTAATCACAGGTCCCGCTGTCGCGCTTACAATTTCGGCATTAATGCCAAATTCATGCAGTTTGGCTTCAATGCGTGCCGCGGTTTGCTGTAGCTGGTCGGCGTTAATCGTTGCGGCGACAGGTTTAACGGATTTCAGTAAATTTAAATCAGGAAGATGGGTGCTGTTAGTCAGCGGAGTATCATGGGTTGGCTTTAAGGTGTTTTTACTGATCGCATTGCTTTTTGTACGCGGATTTTCATCAGCGTGTTTGCTGTCAAACAAATCATTTTGCAGATGTGCCGTTTGGGCAGAATTGTGCGTATGAATGGCAACGGTTTTACGGTTGCTGCTGGCAATGGCGGGAGCGGCGTGTGTGTCTGCGCTGCCGGTTTGCGTTTGCTCTGCCAAGCGGCGGGTTTCCCGAGTGTTTTGGGTCTCGGTAAGAAAACGATGAGGGCGGTAAATCAGCCAATGCCACAACCATTCCAACTGTGCGCCGATTTTTTCAATCAATATCAACCACGATACTTGCAGCAGCAACGACACCGCAATCAGCATGATTGCCAATATTATTAATAGGCTGCCTGAACGCCCCAGTATGTGATTTGATGTTTTGGCTGCAAATTGCCCGATTAATCCGCCTGCACCCAAAGGCAATGATTCCTGCAAATCTGTATTGAACAGCTGCGTTTCTAATATTGGGCTGAATAAACACAATATGCACAAACCAATTAAAGCCAAGCCGAAATGATAGGATTTGGTTTCTAAGGTGTTTCGGTGAAAGAGTTTTTGAGTTTTATAGAGTGCAACGGCAGCGGCAATCAGCCACCACCACGCAGATAAACCGAAGATGTAGTAGCTGATGTCTGCCGTATAAGCACCCAATAGACCTGCCCAATTGTGAACATCGATATGGGTAACACTGCGCGACCAAGCGGGGTCGCTCATGCTGAAACTGACCAATGCCAGCGTGATATAGGCAAAGAGCATCAGCGCAATCAGCCACAAAGCATCGCCCATTAAATGGATAAGTAAGGGTGAAGAAGATTTTGCAACCTTACCGGACGTGGTATTTTTCGGTTTGATGTGGTTTTTTTTGTTTACCATGACTCACTCAATCTGCATAGAGAAGTTGGGCGGTATTTTGCTGATGCTGTGCGATAACAAGCATCACCGCCCGAAGAATAATGCGTTTTGGGGATAGTGAGTCATTATACAAGATAGGCACAGCCCAAAATACGCGCGCCGCACGCTCCGGTAGCGCGGTGGACGGAAACAGGGCAGCGGTTTACCCAGCATGCCGCCAGCCAAGCAAAAGCCGCCGCTTCGGTTTGTTGTGCCGGCAAGTTCAAGGCATCGGTGGTGTGCAGCATTATTTGCTGTTGTGCCAATGCTTCACGCAGCCGCATCATCAATAATTGATTGCACACACCGCCGCCGCAGGCGTAAACCGACTGAATAACGCCGATGTTTTCGGTTTGATTTACCTGAATAATAGCATCACAGATGCTCTGTACTGTAAATTCCAATAATGTACGTAAAACATCAGGTGCACTTTCATCACCGTTCAAATAACCGTACAGCCAATTTAAGGAAAATAAATCACGTCCGGTGCTTTTGGGATAAGGCTGCCTGAAATAGGGGTGTAGCAACAGAGTGCGTAACAAATCAGGCAAGACTTTGCCGCTTGCCGCCAAATGCCCGCCCGCATCATAATCTTGCTGCCAATGGGATTGTACCCAAGCGTCCATCAACATATTGGCAGGTCCGGTATCAAAGCCAAACGGTAAATCATCAGCAGGCAATACACTGATATTGGCAATGCCGCCTAAATTCAATACCACCCGTGCTTGTTGGGTATCGGAAAATACGGCGTGATGAAAGGCAGGTACCAGCGGCGCACCTTGTCCGCCCGCTGCCAAATCACGGCTACGGAAATCACCGATAACAGTTGTTTTGGTTAATTCTGCCAAACGGGCATAATCCATCAATTGGATACTGTAACCCTGTTGCGGGGCGTGGCGAATGGTTTGCCCGTGGCAGCCAATGGCGGCAACATCATTTGCATTTATTTGTGCTTGTGCCAATACTTGCATAACGGCCTTTGCATTGAGTGCCGCCAATTCTTGTGCCAGTAAAGCAGCACGGCTCAGTTCATCAGTTCCGCTGTTTTGCAGTGCCAGTAAAGCATGTTTTAAAGTATTGGTATAAGGTAAAAATACATGGTGTTGAACACCATGCCAAGATGTTCCGTCCAATGTTGCCAAAACCGCGTCCACTCCGTCCATGCTGGTGCCGGACATTAAGCCAATGTAATACTGATTGCTCATGAACAAATGATTTCTTTAAAGTAAGGTGTTTGCGTGAAGGTGGGTGCTGAAGCGGTAAATACAGTAACAGTGCATGAATAAGCAAGCGAGTGGCTAAAAACAAATACCAATAAAAACAGCCGTTTTAAAAAAACATAGAAAATTTTTTTGCCAAACGGCTTGACGGTTAACTCGAAGGTACGTATAGTTCGCTTTCTTCGCTGAAGCGACAAGGAAACACCGCTGAACATACTAGTTTAGTGTAAAACCCAAGCGGAAGCAACGCTCTTTAACAAAACAGATTACCGATAAGTGTGGGTGCAACAGAAGCCCACACTGAATTCGAGAAGACAAGAAAAGAATTAAGTTTAACTTAATATCAAGACTTGTCAATTTCTTTGAATCAGACCAGCTTAAGTTGTGTTGAAAGACACGGCTTAAGGAAACAAGCTGAGATTAAACATAAGAGTTTGATCCTGGCTCAGATTGAACGCTGGCGGCATGCTTTACACATGCAAGTCGAA
>NZ_JQKE01000108.1 GCF_000745895.1 Stenoxybacter acetivorans DSM 19021
TTTAATTCTTGGTGGAGCGGCTATTGGCGGTCTTTTCGGCAGCGATGCTGCCACCGATTGGTATGAGCTCAATAAAGACAAAGATCAAAATACCATCATCGAAATGATGAATAAATTAACCGATTTGATTTTCGGCAAAGATGCCGATGCTGATATTTCGCTGCCGAAAGATTTAGACGGCAATCAACTTACTTTGCTGGTGAATACGGGTGAGAAAGGCATTGCCGCCGCCATTGCAGGGCAAGCCAAACAAGCAGAAAATATTGAATGGCGTTATGCTCTGCGCGAATTAAACCCGTTTGCTGTTCCCAATATAGATTATGAACAATACAACCAAGACGGCTCATTGGATTTATATGATCCGAAAAACGCACCCAACGGCATGAGTGCCGAATACATAGAAAAACGTGCTGAATTATTGATATTGATGCTGAGTGACAATCCTGAAGACAATGCGCTGTTTAAACAATTATTATCGCAAGGCAATTGGGATTTTATTGATTTATCAGAAAACATTCATATCCATATCGGCGAAACCGAAAAACGAAATGCCCGCGCTGCCGGCAGCGGGTTGGCACATCAAGTTATTTTCGGCACAGATGAAAGTGATGATTTAACCGGAAATGCCGGTAAAGATTGGTTATTCGGCGGCAAAGGCGGTGATACTTTAAATGGCGGCGCAGGCGATGATTATTTAGAAGGCGGTGAAGGTGATGATACTTACCACATCGAAGGCAGCGATACTGTCCGCGACACCGACGGCAGCGGCAAATTATTATTCAGCAACGGCGATACTCCAAATAAACCTTTATATGCCAACGGCGTAAATGCCAACCGCTGGGTGAGTTTAGATGATTCAGGCAACCCCATTATCGGCTTTTTGGCGTATCGCATCGGCGGAAACGATTTATTGCTGATTAATCAAAAAACAGGCGACAAAGCCTTAATCAAAGACTACTTCCTCCAAGCCGATGCAAACAGCAATGGTTATTCCGGCGTACTCGGTATTGAATTGCAAACCCAAGAACAAAGCAAAGACGGTTATAAAATTTACAACGGCGATCAAAAACCACCGTTAAACAGCGACGATCCCAACTACAGGGGTGATTATCCTGATAATTATGATTGGTCGAAAGTACATTACGACACCGCCACCGGAGAACTGATTGGCGGTATTTTTTCGTCCGGATTTGCCGATGTGATTCGCGGTTCGGCAGAAAAAGATTTGATCCAAGGTTTTGACGGCGACGATGCCATAGACGGCAGAGAGGGCGACGATATTATTTACGGCAATGCAGGTGATGATTTATTGGTCGGCGGCAGCGGTGCAGATCAAATCTACGGCGGCGACGGCAATGATTGGATTGCGAGCAGTTCAAATTTATATATTGCGCGGCGGATTGGCGAGAAAGACCAATGGATACCGCCTCAATCTGCCAAGGAGGTCATTAAAGCCGGTTCATTGTGGGGTATGTATTATAACGGTCAATCAACGGTTTGGTCGGTTACAGACATCCAAACCAATTCTGATATTTCCGAAAGCGACATGATTGTCGGCGGCAACGGCAATGACCATATTATCGGCGGCTGGGCAAATGATTATATTTTGGGCGATGATTTTGAAGAGGGCGATAAAGACGGCAATGATTATATTCAGGGGTTGGCAGGCGATGATTGGCTGTTTGGCGACGATGGCAACGACATTTTATTGGGCGATGATACTTTGTATGGCTATTACGGTGATGGTGTGTTAAACGGCGGCGATGGTGATGAAGAAAATGCTATTAAAACTCTGTATCACGGCAACAATTATCTGGGTAGCGGCAGCAGTGTGGCATGTTGTTTGGAAATTGTGTAAAAGCCTAATTTTACCGTTGCATACCTAAAATAAAGGGGAGTAATATGCTGAAAAATGTTAAGCAGCATCGCGTTATCTATCTGTATCCTTGGGAGGATTGGGTAATGTATTCGATAAACCAAAATTTACTAGACAGGCTGCCTGAAAGCATGGAACTGGGGTTTCGGCGCTTTCAGGTAGCCTGTTTGTGTTTAAAAAAGAGATAAATTTTATGCACCTTAAAGAAAAGAGCAGCTGATGAGTGCAATACTTTTGGTTTTATTTTTTTTCTTGTATTTTTGTGTTTTATTAATAATACAAAAATTCTTATTCGGCTGGGCAGGTAAATGGCGGTTTTTAATTTATCCCTTTTTTTGGTATGGCATGTTTCATTTGCTGGTAATTGATGAAATTATCGGAGAAAAACAATTTAAAAAATTGTGTGAAAGCCCGAATAACCACAGCATGGACTGGGAAAAAATAAAAGGAAAGGAAGTATATAGTGATAGTCACAGTCGTCAATTGACAGGATTTGCCATCCCTATTTATTATCAACATATTGTTTTTTATGACAAAGAAACCAATGAAGAATATGGTTTTTTTAACACTTATGAAGCTAGGGGAGGTTTTTTTGCCAGACATATCAGTTCACCCTCACCACCGATAACTTTTGGAGAGCCTGCAAGATGTCATGCAGACTATCCTCAAGAATTATATAAATTAAATCATGTTACTTTAATTCAAAAACCTGAAAAACAAGGAGCTTCAAAATGAATAGCTTTAACAATGCGTATATTAACGCTCTTTTGGCTGATGCAGCTTATGTAGCAAATTTGGCAACATTGACAGGAGGATCACTTGCACAAAAATTAGAAATCCGCATGACTTCACCAGTTGCTAATTTTATCGGTAATAACTTTGAAGTCATTGATCAATTTGATGAACCTGAAACTATTGATTATTCAGGTTTTGATGTTACTGTATGGCGTGGTAAATCAGGTACAGATTATGCGGGGAAAGTATATCTTTCAATGCGCGGGACAGAGCCTGATTCTATCTTCGGTGCCGATGGTTTAGCTGATGCTGATTTAGCAGTAAATATTGCTGCTCGTCATCAAATCATGGATATGATTAATTGGTATCTGCGTGCAATTACACCTATCGATCAGATGGCAGAACAATTTATTTGTGAGCTGAGAAATGATGCCGGCAATAGTGTTACGTTTGATAAATCGGTTTCAGGTACAGGAACATTGCTTGATGTTGATGCTGTTCAAATCAATGGTCATAGTTTAGGTGGGCATTTGGCGGCTGCATTTGCAAGAATTTTCGGCGGTTCAGTGTCTATTGATGGGATTGATACCTACAACAGCGCAGGATTTTTGAAAGAAAGCAGCGAGCAGTTTTTTAAAGAACTGGAAGAAGTATTACAACTGGGTACAACTTCCTTTAATCAAAGCCAAAATAATTGCTATGCTGTTAATGGTATTAGCGTAACCACCAATGAAATAGTACATATTCAAATTGGTGAACGGCAGAAAATATTTAATGAGCAAAGTACTGGTACTGGTTTATTTGATGATGATAGCGTCATTGATAATCACTCTATTTATAAACTTGTTGATACTTTAGCATTGGGTAATTTACTGGCTCAATTAGATAGAAATCTAACCTTTGAAACATTAAATGATTTATTGAGTAAATCCAGTAATGAAATGAAATCTTCTTTAGAAAAAGCTTTAGACCAGTTCCGCAAATTGATTTTAAATAAAACCGATGATACGCCAATTGGTGATGCTCCAGATAGTCCTGAATCTCGCACCAATTATCACGAAAATATTGAAGAATTTCTTGAAGAATTGGAAAACAACGATGCACTCCAAACTTTGATAAATTGTAATAATCTTCAAATTCAGGCAACCAATGCCGCATCAGCTACTCAAGACAATGATATAGGTTTGGCAAACCGCTATGCTTTGGTCGAACTCAATGCTTTTGCGCTTATCGGTGCGGATTATGCACAGCACAATGCCGGTAAACTGGATTTATATGATGCTGAAAACAGCACAGGGCAAATTACCCAAAATTGGTTGATAGACAGAAACCAATTACTCGTCGTTAAATCAGTACTGGATAAATATGATTATTCCTACGACCGTCAAATTGATCTCACTAGCACCCCAACCTCCGATACCATTACTTGGGTTGCCTCTGGATTACAGGCTTATTACGGTAAAAACACCAAAATCACCGATGCCGAAGCAAATATATCCATTGAATTGGTTGGCAGCAGCGAACAACAACAGCAAACCATTCAATTCGGAGGTTCAGGCAATGACACCTTAATCGGTGGTGCGGGATATGATCATTTATACGGCGGTGATGGTACGGACACGCTGGATGGCGGTGCAGAAGATGATTATTTAGAGGGTGGGATGGGATTTGACGGCTACTATATCAAAGGGCGCGATACCATTTTGGATATAGACGGCGAAGGCGTTATTTGGTTTGGCGAAAGCGGCGGTGCATCAATGAGAACCCGTTCAGGCGTCAGCCAACAAAGCATCAGCCCATTGTTTGAAACCGTTGCGGGCAGCAATCGCTGGGAAAGTTTGAATGAAGAAGGAAAACCAGACGGTATGTTTTTGGCTTTCCGCACCGGACAAAATGATTTAACCATTTCGTATCTCCCTGACGGCAGTTCGGTTTTAATCAAAGACTACTTCTTACAAGCCTCATCAAATGGAGACGGATACAGCGGTGTACTTGGCATTGAATTGCAAACCCAAGAGCAAAGTAAAGACGGCTATAAAATTTACAACGGTGATCAAAAACCACCGTTAAACAGCGATGATCCCAACTACAGGGGTGATTATCCCGATAATTATGATTGGTCGAAAGTGCATTACGACACCGCTACCGGAGAACTGGTTGGCGGTATTTTTTCGTCCGGATTTGCCGATGTGATTCGCGG
>NZ_JQKE01000109.1 GCF_000745895.1 Stenoxybacter acetivorans DSM 19021
ATCGTGTGAGGGAATGCAGGGTAAAGAAGGAATTAACTTCTGAAACCATTCAATTTTTTCTTTTGCCCATTGCTCCATCTCAACAAAAGTATCCGCCCCTGCCAACGAGGCACATATGGCAATGGTTAAAATGGCAGGCAACGAGTAAGCAATTTTGTGTTTTCCGCGTGGATCTTTAATCTTTACCAATAAATCCAACAAATTATCTGTTTTTTCTATGATGAGTTTCTTTCTGATGAGAATAATTTATGGAAAATAATACACTATGGCTTAATTGATTAAAATGGTGAGAGAAAATTTTTCATGCGATTGCCCTGGAAAAAAGAGGATGCGGGTAGATACTTTTTTGGTTTTGCGATAATGTTTATTTTGGCGATTGCGACAAGTATTGACGCATTTGCAGTGGGCGTAACTTTCGCATTTTTTAACATAAACATTTTTATGGCGGCGGCAATAACGGGCGTTATAACTTTTTGCGTATCTACGATCGGCGTAAAAATAGGAAATATATTTGGCGAAAAACTCGGAACTTATAGGCGGATCGGTTCTTATTATAATCGGCGTAAAAATCTTAGTAGAACATATCTATTTTTAACCTTTCGCAGAAATTGATAAACGGATCGCCGTTTGGCGTGGTCGCGCTTGACGGAACAAAAATTGGCGAAAAGTCAATCGTGGGCGCGTGATCGCCGAGCGGCATTATTAACGAAACCTAAATGAACCGATGATTATTCCTCAGCATTATCGCCTATTTGAGCGAACAATAACGCAACGAAGATATCGGCGGATAATATGGTAGAAGCATCAATACGGAATTTCTCTTTGCCGCCGCCGTCTTTGAGATAGATATTGTCTGTCCAACCGCCAAATTCCACCGTATATGTGCTGTCAAAACTAATTGTTTGATTGTCTATATTGATATAATTTTTTGCCAACAATAGGGTTTTGAACGAGTCGAAAGGCTTCAGAAATTCCGCCGCATTTTTGGCAAGATTGGGACTACGCCTTGCTGATTTATCTATATATCTGATTTGCACGGAAGGGTATGTTTTTTGCCATTGATCAAAGATCAAAGCGCCGCGCTGCTGGGTGTGCAACTCCACAAATTGTTCGTTCAACTTTTTATGACCGCTCGTTTGCGGCGTGATCCAAAACCATTCGCTTGACGGGTTTTTGCGAAATGCCAAGTGAGTGATATAAACTGCGTCTGCGATATTTGCTGACACTATGGTCAATGGCAATATATCTTCGATTTCCGCAAAAAGTAACCGCATAGGTTCGGCATTTCCCTGTTTGGCTTTTACGGGCTTCATAACAATGCCGTTTTCGTATAATTCAAAGATAATTTTTCCTCTTATACGCCTGACAAAGTGATAAGCGTAAAACGCTCCTCCGCCAACCAATACGGCGCCGATACCCGCAAGAAGCAAAACCGGGTCGCCATCGCCGCGATAATTTATGCCGCCGTTTGAAACCGCATACGCCGCCAGCCACAATAACAGCCCGATCACAATGATTATGCTCACCGCCGCCAATCCGATGATCCATACCTTACGTGGCTTATAAATCTTGATTAATTCCCCCATTTTTCCATTCATTTTGAACTCCTTAAAATAGCTACAGGCTTTCGCAGATTTTATTGCCTAATTGTTGATAGCCGTTTTGTGTTTATTGCAATCTAGCTCCTTCGTGTAGGTCTAGCGAAGCGTTTTGTGCAGGTTTTGTGTGGAAAATATAATGCGTTGTGCGGGCAGACCAACAACATTTACTTTTCTACATAAAAGCCATAATACATCGCCCATAAAAACAACAAAATTAAAAGAAGCCGTTTCAGGCTTAGTTGATCCCCGCCAACCCAAACAAACCCCCATCACATGATTCATGCGCGGAAACATCATTACATCATCTGAGCCAGATGAGGCTACCTGAAAATCTCGGCAAACATGTTTTGGGGTAGGGCAGCAAAAGTTCAGGACGCTTTTTTGCTTTTTTGTACTGCTTTTTTCTCAGTTTGGGCGGCTTGCTGAAATTCGCTGCCGTCTGCCCGCAGCCATTTGGGTGCGGCTCCCGATTCAATCACGGCTTGATCCACCACCACTTTTGTTACATCGTGCAAATTGGGCAGGGCATACATGGTTTCCAATAAAGCACGCTCCAGTATAGAACGTAAACCACGTGCTCCGGTTTTGCGTGCCATCGCTTGCCGAGCAATGGCGTGTAAAGCATCGGACAAAATCTCCAGCTCTGCGCCTTCCATGGCAAACAGGGTTTGATATTGTTTTACCAGCGCATTTTTTGGTTCGGTGAGGATATTAACCAGCGCGTCTTCATCCAGTTCTTGTAAAGTGGCGATTACCGGCAAACGACCGATTAACTCAGGAATCAAGCCGAATTTAATTAAATCTTCGGGTTCTACGGTTTCCAGTAATAAGCTGATGTCTGCATCTTCATCTTTACTGCTTACGGTTGCACCAAAACCGATGCCGCTTTTTTCAGTGCGCTGGCGAATTACTTTTTCCAATCCGGCAAATGCACCGCCGCAAATAAACAAAATATTGGTGGTGTCCACGTTGATGAATTCTTGATTCGGGTGTTTGCGCCCGCCTTGCGGCGGTACGGCGGCGATAGTGCCTTCAATCAGTTTCAGCAATGCTTGCTGTACACCCTCGCCCGATACATCGCGGGTAATTGACGGGTTGTCACTTTTGCGAGAAATTTTATCAATTTCATCAATATAAACAATACCTTTTTGTGCTTTTTTGACATCGAACTCACAATTGCCCAGTAATTTGGTGATGATTTGTTCTACGTCTTCGCCAACGTAACCTGCTTCTGTTAAGGTGGTTGCGTCTGCCATAACAAATGGTACGTTCAGTTTGCGTGCCAAACTTTGTGCCAGCAGGGTTTTCCCCGATCCTGTGGGACCGATCAATAAAATATTGGATTTAGAGAGCTCAACGTTTTGTTGGCTGTCGGCGTGTTCCAAGCGTTTGTAGTGGTTGTACACCGCCACTGCTAAAGATTTTTTGGCGTGTTCCTGCCCGATGACGTATTGATCTAAATTAGACACAATATCGGCAGGCGTTGGTAAACCGCTGTCGCTTTTTTGCAAAGCGGGCAAATCGGTATCGGGGTGCAGCATTTCACTGCAAGTATCCACGCATTCATTACAAATTAAGGCATGTTCGCCTTCAATTAAGTTGTGAACTTCGTGTTCGGCTTTGCCGCAAAAAGAACAATGGCGCGTGCTTTTATTCATAATTTCCTCTGGTTAATCAATAGGTTTTTTAATTTCTTAACTGTTTTTTTATTGGGCAGTAAAGGCTGCCTGAAAAATTTAAAGACCAATTCGGATATGGGGGTGATTCAGTCTATTTTAAATAGTTTTTGCGGGGCAGGTGTACTTAAATCAGTTAGTTTAATTTTCGTTTGGTTTAACTTTGTTTGATTGGTCGGATAAAGTTATATTGTTTTGCTGATTGCAGTATCGTTTCAACACTTTTTCGTTTGGGTAGCTTAAGAACATTGTTTCACTTTATTATTACAGAAAACAAAAAATCACGCAGGAAGCGTAACAAAGGCATCGAATGTTTTCCGTAAACAACAAAAAAGGCAGCTATTTCTGTCAAAAAGAAAACAAGCAGGCTTACCAAAAATATCTTCCAACTGCCGTACGGTGCACCTTCTGTGCGGCTTGGTGAAAAGAGCAGATACAGCAAAAAAATGCTGGGTACAGCGAGTACAGGATACAGAAACGGTGCTAAAAACCAAATGGGTGTTGAAGCCAGCATGCCGAAAGCAATCAGACCCAACATCGAAAATAAAGGCAATAAAAACAGCACACTAAACCAAGGTGATCGCCCTATATCTCGAAGGCGAAAGACAGAAAGCCAAATCAAGCAAATAAAAACAGGATGAAATATTTTCATATTAAGTAACAGCACGCTGAATATCTGTAATGAAAATAAATCTTGAAAAAATTTCAGCTGGGAAGAGAAAGCCAATAAAAGACCAACAATTGAAAACCAAAAAAGAACTGCCGTTGCGTAAGTTAGCCGTTTCATGCGCTTTGACGGTGGAAAGCCGAAGTAATCTTTCCATATTACAGTTTTATTATAAATGGTATTGGTATTAAATACAGTGGCTTGTGTTGCACTAGTATCTAGTATGATGTGCAAAATTGGATACGCGGGAAATAGAGGTAGTGTTCAAAAATCTGTGTCAATCCCCCTAAACTATTCCAAATAGGAGACAACACATGAACAACCCCATATTCGACTTTAAAACAGCACTTAAACAGCTTCAATCAGGTCAAGCACTGACAGGCAAAGACGGCATACTCACCCCGCTTATCAAACAACTGACCGAAGCTGCTCTTGATGCCGAAATCGAACATTATCTCGAACAGAACCCACAAGAGCCCAACCGCCGCAACGGTTACACCAAAAAGACGGTCAAGGCAAATTCCGGCAGCTTTGAATTGGAAACACCGCGAGACCGAAACGGTGGTTTTGAGCCACAAATCGTCAAAAAAAATCAGACCAA
>NZ_JQKE01000110.1 GCF_000745895.1 Stenoxybacter acetivorans DSM 19021
AGTCCACCAACGACACCACGCCCACGATTAAAGGCACTTTGGACAAACAGCTGGAAGAAGGACACCGCCTGTTCTTGTACCGTGTTGAAAACGCAAGCAGCGCGAACCCGAGCTTAACCGACCCGACCACCTCGGCAGCCATTGCCGCCGGTGATTGCATTGGCGAAGTATTGGCGTTCACCCAAGACGCCGGCGGCAATTGGACCTGGAGTTACAACGACACCAACACCTTGGCGAACGGCAAAACCTACAGCTACTTCACCAAAATAGTTGATGATGCCGGCATATTCAGTGCGGCGAGCAAAGACAACACCGGCGGCCCCACCAACGGCTTTGACGTTGTTGTGGACACCACCCCGCCGGGCGCGCTGACCATCACCAAGGTAACCACCGACACATGGGTTGATTTTACCGATCCGAACGGCAAAGGCGATGTCGTGTCAAGTGCTGTGTCAAACATTGTGCCAAGCAGCGCCGCAGACATCGAAAACGCCGACCTCATCACCCGCGACAACCAAGTGGTGCTGGTAGGCACATCAGCGAGCAACCCCAACGGCTTTGTGGAAATCAGCTTTGACGGCGGCATCACTTGGACAAGCACCACCACCGACGCCTCAGGCAACTGGACATTTGCCGACCCGATGGCGCGCACCGGCAACATCAACGTTATGCTTCGTGCGATTGACACCGCACACAATGCCCAATACTACCAAGGCGCATTCGTTATTGACGTGGTTGCCCCCAACCGGATTACCGCCGCGCCGAAGCTGCCGAACGACACCAACAGCGGGCAGAACTCATCAGGACAAGTTGTCACCATGCCCAACGGCGGCAGCGATGGTGTTGTGAGCGGTAACAACCCGGCGAATCTCGTCCAAAACTTTGCAGTACCGGGCGGTGCCGAAGCGGGCGCATTAATTGCGATTGTTTCGGACGACAACAAAAACGGTATTTTTGATTACGGTTATGATCGGATATTGGGCAGCGGCATCGTGGGTTCGGTATCGAGCTTTGCGGTCACCCTGCCGGTATCACCGAGCGTTGCCTTGGGCGGGGACTTATTGCCGCGCGAAGTGAACTTGGGCTTTGTGCAGTTTGATGCGGCGGGCAATATTTCGCGCATCAGCCCCACCACCCAAGTGCAAACGGTTACCAACGATGTTTACACCATTGTTTACCGCGGCACAGCAGGTCTGCCCAACCCCAACCCTTATGCTCCTGTGCCGGCAGCTATGGCAACCTACACCGCAAACACCAGCCCTGATAACCGAGTATTGTCGGGTGCGGCATTGACCTTAAACAACAACGGTGAATATCAAATCTATGCCGACGGTAAAACCCTCACCACCGTTGCATACAACAACAGCATTTCGGGGACAACAGCCATCAATGCCGGCGGCGCGGTTACCGTGTTTGCGGACACTGTCCGCAGCGGCAGCCCTGTATTATGGTATTCCACCGGCAGTGCCAATAACGCTGCCGCCACCCAAACCGGCACAGCCGGCACCAGCAATGCCAATCTGGTTGCCTGGGACCGTTACGGCGACGGTTATATTGATTTACTCACCGGCAACAACTGGAACGGACAAAACATCCGTTATATGAGCAACGATGCCACCACACCGATTGCCGCCGCGGCTGTAACCGCCAATATCTACAGCAGTATTGTCAATATGCAGGGGAGTGTGAACATCGGTACACAAATTTCGGTGGTGGATTTAAACAAAGACGGCTTTGTCGATGTGGCATTCTCCGGCAGCAACAGCGCTGCCGGCAGCGGCAATAACTTGCAAGGAGATTATTATTCCGCGCTGAACAGTGCTGCCGGTGGTTTAACCTTTAAGCAAACCATTGCCAACGCGCTGGTAAAAAGCAACGCCAATAACCACAACACCATGACCGACACCAGCATGACCTGGGCGGACTTCAACAACGATGGTTATGTGGATTTGTGGCTGCCTGCCAATGCCGGGTATAACGGCTCTAGTACCGCTAACCAAGCGGCATACAACAGCCGGCTTTACCTGAGCGACGGCGCCGGCAGCGGCACGCTGTCCAATACGCCGATTCAGATGAGCGACAGCAACAACGCCGAGCATTCGGTTGCCATTGACTTTGACGGTGACGGCTATATGGATGTGGTTGAATTCTCCACTTGGGGCGGTGATAACGGCAATAACAAAGGGGTAACCTTATTCCGCAACAAAGGTGACGGTAAATCCTTCGACATCATTGACTTGGATGTATCCACCAGTTCCGGTGCAAATAACATCGGCTCTTACGGCGGCACCATGCGCGCCTTGGACTACAACTGGGATGGTGCCTTGGATATTATGATCCGTAAAAACGGCAACAGCTGGTTCTACTACCAAAACAACAACATCGCCCGCGACGGCACCCATTTACACCTGAAGATTGTCGATCAAGACGGCATCAACATCTATATGGGCAACATCGTGGAACTGTTTGACGCTTCCGGCAAACGTGTGTCCAGCCAAGTGCTTAACCCGCAAGACGGCATGATTAACAGCACCACCGGCATTGTTGATTTTTACGGATTGAAGCCAAACAGCGAATACACCGCAAAAATGACTTACAACAACGGCGGCTCCGCAGCAACCGCGGAATGGAGCATACAAACCGGCGACAACACCAGTATGGAACACACCCCGTCGTTTGTGCTGAGCACCGGCAGCAACGGTACAGGCAACTTCGGCGGCACCGGCTACAACGACACCTTCTATGCTGCCGGCGGCACCGCCGTCTATAACGGCGCGGGCGGCTGGGAAAACGACCCGGCAAACGGCAAAGTGTGGAAAGCCGCGGGCGGCATGGACATTGTGGACTTCAGCACCGCCACCGGCGGCGTAACCGTGGACTTAAACAATACCGGTTCGCAAAACACCGGCTTTAACACCGCCACCTTCATCAACATCGAAGGCATACGCGGCGGACACGGCAGCGACAACTTCACTGCCAAAGCCGGTGCCGACAACTGGTTTGAAGGCCGCGAAGGCAACGACACCTTTAACTTAATCAATGCGAAAACCGTGATTTTGGATTACAACAAAATCACCGCAGACGCAGACGGCGGCAACGGCAGCGACACCGTTATCGGCTTCGGCGGGCTGACAGCCGCCGGCGGTATGGGTTCAGGCTACGACTTGTCCACATTGGGTCAAGGCACTGCCGGCGTGCTTGACTTAACCGACCTGTTAAGCGACTACCAAGGCAACGCCACCGTGTATTGGGACGTTACCACCAGTAAATACATCTTGGATGTGGCATCGGTGAATGCGGGCTTAAACGATTACGTAACCACCAAGCAAGTGGGTGCGGACACCATCGTGCAAGTCGATGCCAACGGCACCGGACAATACACCGACTTGGTCACCTTAAAAGGGGTGAGCACCGATTTGGCAGACTTGATTGCCAACAACCAAATCTGGATTGCCTAAAGCCTGTTCAGGCAGCCTGAGTTTTGATACAGGCTGCCTGAAAGCAAAACAGCATTAAAAACAAAAGAAAATTATTTTTAAATAAACAGCAATTAACAGCAAGGATAAGACCCCATGAAAATCAACACACTTGCCGCCGCCTGTTGCTTGGCTTACTTATTCAGCGGCTCGGCGTATGCCGTTGATTACCGCGTACAAACCACCGAAAGCCGCAACATCAGCCAAAGTGAATTGAGCCGCATCAGCAACACCTACCAAAATTTTAAAGCAGGCAGCAGCGTCAACGCGTTTGTAACCATCAGCGACTTTAACAGCAGCACCGCTCCCAAAACCCTGCAAGCGAACTGGTATCATTGCGGCCAGCTGATTTATCAGCAAAGCAAACCGCTGGACACCATCAGCAGCCACTTCAAACGCGGACTGCATCATGCCTGGTTTTGGATTAACAGCACCGAGCAAATAGCCGGCAGCGGCAGAGTGGATATTTTTGCCGACAACCAACCCATCGGCAGCGCCAACTACCAAGTAAATGATAAAAACGGCAGAACCGTTTCCTGCCAAGGACAAACCTCGCCCGCCGCCATCACCGTTCCCGCCGCCTTTGTGTTGTCGGGCGACGCCTTATTCCATTTCAACGGCAGCGGCCGCCATGAAATGTATGACGACGGCGCACAGCAAATCCGCACCATCACCCGTCAAATCGCCACCCAATACCCCGGCAATCATCTTCGCCGCATTACCGTAACCGGCTATACCGACTATTTGGGCAACGACAGCTACAACCAAGCCTTATCCGAACGCCGTGCCGAGACCGTGAAACAAATCATGGCAGAAAACGGCATACCCGCCTATTTAATCAACACCGCAGGCGGCGGTGAAAGCAAACCCGTTAAACAATGTTCCGCCGCCTTGCCGCGTCCGGAATTGAAAGAATGCTTAGCCCCGAACCGGCGCGTGGAAATCACCGCCGAAACGGAATAAAATGTTGAAACAAAATAAAATAAAGACAGCAAAGATTGTTTAACAACCGAAACAAAACCTCAAAAGGGAGATGTGCATCATGAAAGCGAAAGCACACTTAGCCGCCGTACTGTTGGCAGCATTGCCGATGTGGGTTTATGCCGCAGACTACCGCGTG
>NZ_JQKE01000111.1 GCF_000745895.1 Stenoxybacter acetivorans DSM 19021
TTCTCATTTAATGCCTTATACAGCCGCTATGCGGAACACATTGAATTAACCGAGCAGCAACAGCAAACCGCGAATTTACAAGGCATGGGGCGCGTGCAGGATTTATATTTGGTAACCAATCAAGCTGCCTGAAAATATTTATAACAGTATTTTCAGGCAGTTTGATTATAACTAAAGTAATTATTGCAAACTTAAATAACTAAAAACTTTTAAAAAAGAATAAAAAATAATTTGTGATTTTTTGTTAATATGCTAATATAGAGAGTAACAGATATTTGAAGTATTTCAGCGTAAATGGAATTTTTATGAAAATATATCATAATGTAGTGTATGAGTTGTCAGAAAGTCATTGAAAATGAAAGAATATTAATAATGAATAATATTTTAATAAGATTAAAAAAATTTATTATTAAAAATAATAATAATTTCATATTTTACATTTGTATCTTAACTATGTGGATAGCTGGTTCTACATTACATGATTTTAGTAATAATTCTGGTTATTTTCGACCCAGTCAATTTGAAGAAATTTCCATACCAAATAATACTGTAATGCTATTGATTTCAGGAGGTACTAGAAGCGAGGCAAGTGATTCATTTCTATTTTATTATCAAGGGAAGAAGCATTACGCCAGATGCATAAGAGAAGATATTAAAAATCCTAAAAACCCATGTTCTAAATTTAATTTAAAACCAGGGACAGGTGCATCTATCCGTGGAAAAAAATGATAGGGGTGGATCTAAAATATTTTCATGGATTAAATGTAATGCATGGAACTTTTACACAAGGAAAATTTATTTTTTTATCAGATAAAACTAAAAAATTTGAGATTTTAGAAAATCCATATCGAATAAAAAAATATTTAAATGATCTGAAATATGGTGCAAATATAATAGAATGTCTTACTTTTATTTTACCAAGTATTTTATTATTTTTTTTGTTGTTTAGTTGGTGTTGGTCTAATTATAGCCATTCTTTAAATAAGAAAAAAGGTAGTATTATTGAAGATGAGAGGACGCTAAAATGAACAATATTCTAACAAAATTAAAAAAATTTATTATTAAGAAAAATGTAGATATAATAATATATATGGTTTCTTTAATTATATGGTTAGTGATTTTTACTTTTAACGGTTTTGATGAAAATGGTGGTGCTTTTCTCCCTGATCAATTTGAAGAAATTACTATTCCAGATAATACCGTAATTTTATTATTTTCAGGAGCTACAAGAAGCGGAATAAGTGATTCTTTTTTATTTTATTATCAAGGTAAAAAATACTCTGCTAAGTGTATAAATTCGGATATTAAAAATCCTAAAAGTCCATGCTCTAAATTTAATTTGAAACAAGGGAAACGCGTATCTACTCGCGGGGAAAAAATGATAGGGACAGAACTAAAATATTTTCATAAAGTGAATACCTCGCATGGAATTTTTACAAATGGCAAATTTATTTTTTTGTCAGATACAAATAAAAAATTTGAAATTATTCAACCACAAAGTCGGAAAATTGACTATATGGAAGGAGCGATTTATTATTTTAATTCTTTTTTAAATTTCTATTTAATTCTACCAGGTGCAGTATTTTTATTTTTATTATTTAGTTGGTGTTGGGCTAATTATAGTCATTCTTTAAATCAAGAAAAGGAGTAGTATTATAACAGTTAAGGCAAATGTGTACATCTATGGTGCTAATCATGCTGGTGCGGTTGGTAACATGGTAGGTCAATCAGTAAATTATCATAATCAAGCTAAAACAGGCCACGTAAATAATGGGGCAGCAATCGCAGGTGGCGTTAGTGTGGTGGCTGATATTGCGAGTGTTGCATATATTCCAAAAGCTGGATTAGTTGGTGGGGTAGCAGGGATAGTTCAAGTAGGTATTACGATAACTGGTGAGACAAAAGAAGGTAAAGTTCCTATTGGTGATGCTGTTGGAGAACTCTCTGTTGGTGATGCTCTTGGTGCTGCCGCTGCTGTCGCCTCTTTGATACCCGGTGGGCAAATGGTTGCTATTGGTTTAACTATTGCAGGTGTGGGATATGCCATTTATGAAGCTAAAAATGATTCAATAAAATTAAAAGATTTAATTCCAAAAGATGATAGTAAAAATCAAAATGATGGTAAAAATGATGATAAAGATGAACCTTTTTATCCATATGATCCCGGTTGTTTCAAAGATGAGCAAGCCTTTAAAGACTGGCAAAATCTTAACCGCGATGGCAAATACCACATCTATGACCCGATTGTTGTGGATTTAGACGGCGATGGTATTGAAACCGTTGGGCATGATAAGCGCGTTGGTGCATTGTTCGATCACAATAACGACGGTATTCGCACGGCGACAGGCTGGGTCAGTGCCGACGATGGCATTTTGGTGGTGGATAAAAATCAAGACGGTATTATCAGCAACGGCAGTGAAATCTTTGGAGATAGTTATCGTAAAGCCAACGGCGAAACCGCTGTTAATGGTTATGATGCTTTGGCTGAATTCGACAGTAATCAAGACGGTAAAATCACCGCTGAAGATGCGCGGTTCACCGAGCTTAAAATCTGGCGCGATTTAAATCAAGACGGATTTGGTTCAGCCAATGAATTATTCTCTTTAACCGATTTGGGCGTTGCGGTTTTAAATTTGGATTACAAAAACACCAATACCCAATTAAAAGGCAATAATACCTTAGCGCAAACGGGTAGTTACGAAACCGCCGACGGCGAAACCCGATTAATGGGTGATGTAAATTTCTCATTTAATGCCTTATACAGCCGCTATGCGGAACACATTGAATTAACCGAGCAGCAACAGCAAACCGCCAATTTACAAGGCATGGGGCGCGTTCGTGATTTGCGTGAAGCCGCCGCACTTTCCACTTCATTGGCTCATGTTTTGGCGGCGTATTCGGCGGCAGCAACCAAAGCCGAACAAATTGCTTTGCTGGACAACCTTATCAACGCATGGGCAAAAACCGATCCGCAATTCAATGCCAACCGTACTTATTTGATGATGCCGTTCAGTGCCAAAATCAGTAATCAAGGCAAAGGGCTGACACCCGCTCAAGAAGCGGCATTAAAGAAATTTCAAATCAGCATGGATGATCATCAAGCATTGATCTTGCTGTCTGAAAAAGTGAGCGTATTGAATGCGTTTACCGGAGAAACCGGCGGCACATTCTATGTGGGCAGCAAAGCTGATGTGGAATATCTGAAATCAACGATTACCAAAACCTACGATAAATTAAGCCAGCAAATTTATCAAAATCTGCTGTTTCAAACCCGTTTACAGCCTTATTTGTATGAAATCGGCTTTGCCATTGAAAACGATCAATTTCAGTTAGACTACAGCGGCATTACCGAGAAATTCAACCAAATTTTCACAGAGAACCCCGGAAAAGCCTTTGTGGATTTGGCTGAGTTCCTATTCTATCAGCCGAATATCGGCAAACAATGGCAAGCGGCGACACCGTTGCTGGCAACATGGCTTGAATATGCCGACCAACATCAACTCACCGAACATTGGCTGAACCAAATCGGCAAAGAGATACAAACCAAAATCGGCATTATTTTCGGCACAGATCAAAACGACACCCTCAACGGCAACGAAAACAGCAATGTAATGATTGGCGGAGAGGGAGACGATAAACTTTACGGCGGCAATGGTGCGGATACGCTGATTGGCGGGGCGGGTAATGACTACCTGGACGGTGGAAACGGCGGCGATACCTATGTTATTGTTAAAGGACACGGACAAAATATCATATATGATTCAGGCAACCCTTCAAATCCCGATACCATTCGTTTTAAAGACGTTAACTTCTCAGAAGTTTTATTCCAAAAAGACGGCTACGATTTCTTGCTGTATGGTTACAACGGCAGTGATTTTATTCGTCTGAAAAATTTCTTCAGCAG
>NZ_JQKE01000112.1 GCF_000745895.1 Stenoxybacter acetivorans DSM 19021
AAATTTTTAGAATTACCTATCCTTAGATTAAGGTTTCTGGAAAATGCGCTATATTTATAAAATATTTATCAGTTTTAGTTTGTTATTGCTTTTATCTGCTTGCAACGATAAGAATGATATTGTGGAAGCGAAACTGAAAATTTTAGAGAAAAAAAGTATAAATAGTGAATTATTCAATCCAAATTTAACTGATTTATTTTCTGGATTTGATGCTGTTTGTGTGCAATCGCCTTATTTATCAAAAGAAGAATTTGAAAAAATAATTAATAATGAGGCGAAATTTAATTACAAAATAGGTTTTTTTAAATATGATATGATAACAACTTCTGGGGTTAAATTTTGGTTAAAAAAAAGACAAGATGTAATTGCGATATATTCAGATTTACATGCAGACCCAGAAAAAATATACGAAAATAGATGTTTACAAATCAAATCAAATATGTGCTTAAAAACAATAAAATACCCAATTCATGGTATTATTACTTTTTATTTAGGAGAGTGTTAAATGTATTACGATATAACTTCATTTGTAAACTATACCAATCAAAAAGCCAATGAATATGGTGGGTTTGATGGCAAGAGTGGTAGTTATGATAATAGTTATGATGCGTATAGGCATGCAATGCTAAGTGCTAAACTTACGCAACGATTAGGAGATGATTTTTCTAAGTTCATACTTGATAAACATGAAGACGGAAATCCAGATAATACCGCGATACTATCTGGTATGGATAAATGGAATAATGAAGTAGGCAGAAAAGAGTACCATAAATGGAAAGAAGAATCTGCTGCGGGCAGAACTGATGATAGTCTGGAAAAGTGGCTTTATGATGCTGTGAAACGCGGTGATACCATTAATGATCCTTATAATGATAGACGTAAATGGAAAGAAGATCCAAATGGATTGCCTTTTGACCCGGGTTGTTTTAAAGATGAGCAAGCCTTTAAAGACTGGCAAGCCCTTAACCGTGATGGCAAATACCACATTTACGACCCGATTGTTTTGGATTTAGACGGCGATGGTATTGAAACCGTTGGGCATGATAAACATGTTGGCGCATTGTTCGATCACAATAACGACGGTATTCGCACGGCAACAGGCTGGGTTAGTGCTGATGACGGCATTTTGGTTGTGGATAAAAACAAAGACGGCATTATCAGCAATGGCAGTGAAATCTTTGGCGATAGTTATCGTAAAGCCAACGGCGAAACCGCTGTTAATGGCTATGATGCTTTGGCTGAATTTGACAGCAATCAAGACGGTAAAATCACTGCTGAAGATGAACGGTTTACCGAGCTTAAAATCTGGCGCGATTTAAACCAAGATGGTTTTGGTTCAGCCAATGAATTATTTTCATTAACGGATTTAGGCGTTGCGGTTTTGAATTTGGATTATAAAAACACCAATACCCAATTAAAAGGCAACAATACTTTAGCCCAAACGGGCAGTTACGAAACCACCGACGGCAAAACCCGATTAATGGGTGATGTAAACTTTTCATTTAACGCTTTATACAGCCGCTATGCGGAACGCATTGAATTAACCGAGCAGCAACAGCAAACCGCGAATTTACAAGGTATGGGGCGAGTTCGGGACTTGCGTGAAGCCGCCGCACTTTCCACTTCATTGGCTCATGTTTTGGCAGCGTATTCGGCGGCAGAAACCAAAGCCGAACAAATTGCTTTGCTGGACAACCTGATCAACGCATGGGCAAAAACCGATCCGCAATTCAATGCCAACCGCACTTATTTGATGATGCCGTTCAGTGCAAAAACAAGTAATCAAGGCACAGGGCTGACACGCGATCAAGCAGGGGCATTAAAAGACTTTCAAATCAATATCAATGATCACCAAGCATTGGTTTTGCTGTCTGAAAAAGTAAGCATATTGAATGCGTTTACCGGAGAAACCGGCGGCACATTCTATGTGGGCAGCAAAGCCGATGTGGAATATCTGAAATCCACAATTACCAAAACCTACGATAAGTTAAGCCAGCAAGTTTATCAAAATCTGCTGTTTCAAACCCGTTTACAGCCTTATTTGTATGAAATCGGCTTTGCGATTGAAAACGATCAGTTCCAATTGGACTACAGCGGCATCACCAAGAAATTCAACCAAATTTTCACAGAGAACCCCGAAAAAGCCTTTGTGGATTTGGCTGAATTCCTATTCTATCAGCCGAACATCGGCAAACAATGGCATGCGGCAACACCGCTGCTGGCGAAAATGATTGAATACGCCGAACAACATCAACTCACCGAACATTGGCTGAACCAAATCGGCAAAGAGATGCAAACCAAACTCGGCATTATTTTCGGCACAGAGCAAAACGACACCCTCAACGGCAACGAAAATAACAATGTAATCATCGGCGGCGAAGGCGACGATAAACTTTACGGCGGCAATGCTTTGGATACGCTGATTGGCGGGGCGGGCAATGATACTTTAACGAGCTATGGCGGTAATGACGTGCTGGACGGCGGTGCGGGCGACGACAAACTCTATGGCGGCAGCGGCGCGGATACGCTGATTGGCGGCGCAGGCAATGATGATTTGTCGGGCAGTTATCATGGCGATACCTATCTGTTTGCCAAAGGACACGGACAGGATACGGTTTCTGACCACAGTGGCGGCTATGCGGGTGATGATGTGGTTAAGTTTACCGATGTTAACTATGGCGAAACCCGCTGGCATAAAGACAACTATGATTTAATTATTGCCAATCAGCAAAGCGACGACAGCGTTCGTATTCAGCAGTTTTTCAACAGCAGTTACTATGAAATTGAAACCTTTGTCTTCCAAGATCAAACTTTCCATTTGGCTGATTTAAAAAATATGGGTTTCACGTTGCACGGTACAGGCGACGATGACAATATTAACCTCAGTTCATGGCAGAGTAAAGTCAATATTTACGGCGGATTGGGCAATGACACCATTCAGGCAGCCAATAAAGATGATTTATTGGACGGCGGAGAGGGCGATGACAAACTTTACGGCGGCAGCGGCTCGGATACGCTGATTGGTGGCGCGGGTAATGACTATTTATCAGGCGGTTATCAGGGTGATACCTATCTGTTCAGCAAAGGACACGGACAGGATACGGTTTCTGACCACAGCGGCGGCTATGCGGGTGATGACACTGTTCAATTCACCGATGTTAGCTACGGCGAAACACGGTGGCATAAAGATAACTACGACTTAATTATTGCCAATCAGCAAAGCGGCGACAGCGTTCGTATTCAGCAGTTTTTCAACAGCAGCTACTATGAAATTGAAACCTTTGTCTTCCAAGACCAAACTTTCCGTTTAGCTGATTTAAAAAACATGGGTTTCACGCTGCACGGTACAGGCGGTGATGACAATATTAACCTCAGTTCATGGCAGTATAAAGTCAATATTTACGGCGGATTGGGCAACGACACCATTCAGGCAGCCAATAAAGATGATTTATTGGACGGCGGAGGGGGCGACGATAAACTTTACGGCGGCAGCGGTGCAGATACGCTGATTGGCGGTGTGGGTAATGATTATTTGTCGGGTGGTTCTCAGAGCGATACCTATCTGTTTGCCAAAGGACATGGACAGGATACGATTTATGACCACAGCGGTGGTTATTCGAGTGATGATATTGTTCAGTTTACCGATGTCAGTTACGGCGAAACCCGTTGGCATAAAGACAACTATGATTTAATTATTGCCAATCAGCAAAGCGGCGACAGCGTTCGTATTCAACAGTTTTTCAACAG
>NZ_JQKE01000113.1 GCF_000745895.1 Stenoxybacter acetivorans DSM 19021
GCGACACCATACGAGGTACTAGAGAAATATTTTTATTTTGATGAAAAGTGTAAATAACGCGGGTAATTCTTACACATAGCCTATTCAGAAGCATGATGGATTTATTGAAGCCGCGCAAGATAAATTTTTTAGTTTTGAACACTACCGATTCGCTTTTTCGGCTATGATTTATTTGTGTGCTGCTGAAATCAATTCACGCTGAGCTTTAAATATCCACAGACCCTAGGATTGCTCTGTTTTGTGCCAATGCCTTAATTTTCTTTCACGGAAATCCCATTGTATGGCTACCAACGCTTTGTGTTGTTTATCAATGGCAACGCCGCTGTTGTTCAGGTCATGGAATACCGGTTTTTTCGGTAAAGTGCTTTAGCAAGCAACGCAAAAAAATTCATGCCGGCTGAAAATCAGCAAACAAAAAATTATTTCGCTTTTTCTTTTAAGTGTTGCAGCCATTAAAAAACGCGCCGATGTTTGTCTCGGCGCGTTTTGGTGTTTGGGAATTTTAGAATTTACCGCCGGACTCATTGACCATATAAGTAACGGCTGCTTTAACTTCATCATCGCTTAAGGTTAAACCGCCGCCTTTGGCCGGCATAACCCCGCCGTCAGGACCTGTATAGCCCTCAAGGGCGTGTTTGAATACAGTTTCTTTGCCTTGTTTGATGCGTGGAGCCCAATCTGCCTTGTTGGTGAGTTTGGGGGAAAATGGAATCACCGAGTTAGCGGCGTGGCAGGCAAAACACAATTTATCAAAAACGGCTTTACCTGCTTCATTGGCAGGGCTTGCCGCTACCGTTTCCGCAGCGGTATCAGATGCTGCTGAGGCGGTATCGCTACCTACGGCGGGTGCGGTGAAATCAGCACCTGATTGATTTGCCATGAAAGCAATGGCACGAGCCACTTCGTCATCGGTTAAATCAGATGCGCCGCCGCGTGCGGGCATGGCATTAAAGCCGTTAACGGCGTGTTGGATTAAAGTATTAAATCCTTGAGCAATGCGAGGTGCCCATTCAGCACTGTTGCCCAGTTTCGGAGAGTTGGCAACCGCACTGTCTGCTGCATGGCACTGGATACAAATTTTGTTAAAAATTTGTTCGCCGGTGCGCTGACCGACAGGAGTGCCGTCGCCCATCGTAACAGAGCCTACAGGCATAATGCGTGTTTCTGTGGCGGTGGCGGTGCTGTCTGAAACATCGCTGTGATAACCGCTGGTGGCCAATTTGACCAGTAAAAACAAGACAACCAGTAAAATGACAATACCACCGATAAATGTGGTTAATGCTGAGCCTTTGGCTTTGTTTTTGTTGAGATTCATATTGGTATGGCCTCGCCGTTTTGAGTGTTGTGATGACGAAATTAGCGTGTTCCGAAAAATTCCGTTAATCTTAGTAACGTTTAACTTATCGAATTATACTGAATTCAATTTACCTTTCCAATCTTTTAAATTGGTTTAGCACAAACTTTCATCACAAAAAATCACTTGAGACGATGCATATAGGGGAGTGGGTCTATTGGTGCATGAAAGAATAAAACAGTAAATTTCTCTGCGGCTGGGTGAAAAATTAACTAAAATGTGCCACTTGTGTAAAAAATGAATACGATGAGTTTGATTGTGATTTCAGAACAATCAGACACAATGATTGTTGAGTTTAAGGGATAAAATTTTATGCTGTTGTGGCTGGCTGATTTGTTTCATCATTGGGTAAGCGGATTGAATTTGTTTCAATACACCACTTTTCGGGCTGTGATGGCGGCGTTAACTTCGTTGATTCTCAGTTTGATGATGGGACCTTGGGCGATTCGTAAGCTCACTGAATTGAAAATCGGACAAGCGGTGCGTCATGACGGACCGCAAACCCATTTGGTGAAAGCAGGCACACCAACCATGGGTGGAACGCTGATTTTGGTGGTGATTTCTGTATCTACGTTATTGTGGGCAAATTTAAGCAATGCTTATGTTTGGATTTTACTGGCGGTATTGCTGAGCACCGGTGCACTGGGTTTTTACGATGACTGGAAAAAAGTAGTCTATAAAGATCCCAACGGTGTCTCGGCGCGTTTTAAAATGCTGTGGCAATCGGTGGTTGCCTTGTCAGCGGGAATGTTTTTGTTTTATGTGGCGCATTTGTCTTCGGCAAATATGTTTATTGTGCCGTTTTTCAAGCAAATCGCTTACCCAATGGGCGGTATCGGCTTTGTGGTGCTGACTTATTTTGTGATTGTGGGCACTTCAAACGCGGTAAACCTCACCGACGGCTTAGACGGCTTGGCTGCATTCCCTGTGGTATTGGTGGCAGGCGGTCTGGCGATATTCGCTTATGCCAGCGGTCATGCTGAATTTTCACATTATTTACAGCTGCCGCATGTGCCGGGTGCGAATGAAGTGGTGGTGTTTTGTGCTGCTTTGTGCGGCGCATGTTTGGGCTTTTTGTGGTTTAACGCCTATCCGGCACAGGTTTTTATGGGTGATGTCGGTGCATTGGCATTGGGTGCTGCATTGGGAACAGTGGCGGTGATTGTGCGCCAAGAAATTGTGTTGTTTATTATGGGTGGTTTGTTTGTGGTGGAAGCTTTATCGGTGATGCTGCAAGTGGGTTCGTACAAAACCCGTAAGAAGCGCATTTTTTTGATGGCCCCGATTCATCATCATTTTGAACAAAAAGGTTGGAAAGAAACCCAAGTAGTGGTGCGTTTTTGGATTATCACCATGATTTTGGTACTGGTGGGTTTGGCAACTTTGAAAATTCGCTGAATAATGCTTTGAATAGAATGGCATGCTTTAAGAAATTTAAAGTGATTTTTTGTGTGAATTTTATTGTGATGAAAACGGTGTGGTGTGCTGACCAAAAAATGTGGTAAATGATACAGTAAAAATACAGCTTTTATTCCGTATTATTAAAGGCGTTTTTAGATTTGTCTTATATAGATGAAGAACTGAATAAATTTACCCCTGAAGATGAACGCCCTGTGCCGTTTCGGGACATGATTTATATCGGTGATGGATTAACAGATGTTCCCTTCTGAATTTGTGATGTATTGGTTTTTTAATAATATTACCATTTTGGATAACAATGAAAATGACTACCTTGACAACACAGAGTCCGAATGAAAAAGCCATTCGTCTGATTGATTATTTGTATCAGCTGGCGACTCTGCGTTCGAAGCTGATTCGCGATATTACCGAATACGAAAAAGTGCTTTGGGTATCAAGCGTTCCGCATGAGCGAGGTTGCTTCACACAGGCGTGGGGGCGTGATGAGGAACACGAATCGGACGAATGGCTGGAAGTGCAGAACCGGCAGGAACCGGAGCTACCTGCCGTTCCCGATCAGTGCAAGGACTGGGTGAACCTTTCATTGCTTCGCAACAAGGACAACTTGCCCGAACTCCTTCCGGAGATCACGCGGCAAATCCAAAATCCCGAATGTCTAGAGGATTCTGAAACAGCCGGAAGCTATTCCCTCCCTCCCTCCCTCCCTCCCTC
>NZ_JQKE01000114.1 GCF_000745895.1 Stenoxybacter acetivorans DSM 19021
AGCAAAATCAAAGCCGACTATGCTTCCGTTAATGAGCAAAGCGGCATCTTTGCGGGTGAAGACGGCTATCAAATCAACGTCAAAGGCAACACCGATTTAAAAGGCGCGTTAATCACCTCATTGCAAAGCGCAGAAGACAGCAATAAAAACAGCCTGAGTACCGGCAGTTTAACCTTCAGCGATATCCAAAACCATGCCGATTATGAGGGTGAAAGTTTCGGCATCAGCGGCAGCGGCGGCTTTAATACCGATATGGGCTTGGGCGGACGTGCCGCCAACCAAAGCAGTGCCACCAATGAAGTCACCGATGCAAACGGTACCACCACCACCGTACGCGCCGAAGGCAAAGAATCGGTGCAAGCGTCGGGAAGTATTGGCTTTGGCAGCGACAGCGGACATGAAAGCAGTACCACTTACAGCGGCATCAATACCGCCAACATCACCATTACCAATGAAGCGAAACAACAGGAGCTGACCGGCAAATCGGCGGCAGAGATTATCGCCGAAATCAAAACCGACATCAGCACCGAAGACTACGCGCAACACGCCGGTTACCTGAAAAACAACTTTGACAAAGACAAAGTACAGGCAGAGCTGGATTTACAGCGTGAAGTGACACAGGAATTCAGCCAAAACGTCCAAACCGCACAAACTGAGCTGAATAAAAGCAAAGACGAGATTAACAAGGAGCTGAAAGATCCCGATTTGACCGCCGAACGGCGCGCTGAATTAGAACAAAAACACGATAATTTGGATAACTTAGGCTTATTGTTAAGCGTGGTTTCCTCAGGCTTAAGCGCACCGACAGACAGCTTGGGCGGAATACTGGCGGCAAGTGCCAGCCCGGTAGTGGCACATGAGATTGGGCAGTTCTTTAAAGAACAAGCTGCGCAGAATGACGACGGCAAATTAACCAAAGGGCAAGAAGCCGCCCACATCGCCGCTCATGCCATACTTGGCGCAGCTGTTGCGGCGGCAGGTGGAAACGATGCCGTCACCTCAGCCCTTGCCGCAGGCGGGGCAGAATTGGCAACGCCTGTTGTATCGCAATGGCTGTACGGCACATCAGACCCTGAAAAATTAACGGCGGAACAGAAAAAGACGCTGAGCAGTATCAGCGGGCTGATTGGTGCGGGCGCGGGGGCGTTTAGTGGAGATGTGAGCAGCATTGTTGCAGGTAGTCAGGTGGCGCAGAATGCGGTAGATAATAATTTATTATCCCAAAAAGAATACCAACGCCGATCTGAATTGCTACAAAAGGGACAAGGTTCAGGTTTATTAGACTGGGGTAGCTTGACGGAAGCTGAAGCCAGAGAATATATCTTCTTAGTAAATAAAGATCGGTATTCCGATGAATTATTAGCTCGTTATAAAACCGATCCTAATAATTTAACTGAATTGGAAAAACGCACATTGGCTATTTTGATTTCCCAAGCAGCAGAAGGCGATCCCAATTGGGCAAGAAGCATACTAGCCAGCCCTATTAATCATTCTTTGAGTCTTCCTAATATTGATCAGGTATATAACAAAGCATTACATACTATTGATTATTACAATTCAACAGACTATAAACTTGCCAAAGCCGCCGAACCTGCGCTTTATTTCTTAACAGGCGGTGCAGGTGCTTTTGTAAGAGTCACTAGTGCCTTCACAGGTGGTCTCAACATAGGTTTAGGCGCACAGAATATTATCGACGGTAATCAGACTAATGGTGTGGTTCAGGTAGTGAATGGCATGTTGCAGGTTGGTGCTGCGGTAACTTCAGTTGGGACGACTGTTAAAAAAACTGATGTTACGAATTCACTTAAAACTGCTGTTGATGTTGGTAAAGCAACGAGTGGTGCAGAGAATGCTGCCAATATCCCTAAGCTTAACGCTGAATTAGTTGGTAAAGAAATTTCTGGTGGACATTCTTTTGAAAAACACATTGTACAGCAGGGAGAATTTACAGATTTAGGTATTGTAACTCGTGAGCAGTTTGCAGCACATATTGAGAATGTTGTTAAAAACCCAACATCTATAAAAGAATTGAGTAGTGGCAGATCTGCTTACTGGGATAAGTTAACGGGAACAGTAGTTATCCGCAATCCGAAAGCGATTGATGGTGGTACAGCATTTAGACCAACTAATGGTCGAGAATATTTTGATAATTTAAGGTAATCAAATGGATATACTAGATATTGTTAATCAAAAAGCTCAACTTTCCATAAATTATGAAGAACTTTTGATTTTTAACTCAGCTTTAAATGAAATATGTAATGGTATAGATGTATTTGAATTTGATACTCGAATTGGAGTAACTAAAGATCAAGTTGTTATACTTCTTAATCAGATAGGTAGTGTTCTCGATAAAATTGAGAGTAAAAGCTAGTTTATTGATACAACAACTCCTAATTTTTCTGTCGGAATGAACTGTGGACAACGCAAATAGGTTAGGAAAAATCTGGGTGGGAGATGCGATGGGGAGAAGCCAACCAATGGTGAAGGATAAAATAGATATGATCAATAAATACAATGAAAATCCAAGATTACCTAACTGGTTAATTATTGGTATGACTATAGCCATGCTCGGAAATATAAAATCTCACGTCAGATTAATTGTGGCTGATTATGATAATGAAAGGAAAATTTTAAATTTTATTACTTATTTTTCAAAACCTTTTACCGATGAAGATGAAGAAGATATGAAAATAATGATGACAGAATTAGGATCGGGCTGGGGGCAATATGTTGATGATTGTTATTTTAAATGTATTTATTCTTTAAAGCCTAAAAATGAGTTAGATCAATTATCAGGTGCTATTTTCAGTAACAAAGAATTTTAATTCATTAATTGATAAAGAGGATGTTATGAATATAGTGTATGAAAAAATTTATAATGGGAAAGTTCCAAATTGGTTAATAATTGGTATGAATAGAGCATTGCTAGATATGATATATCCTGAGATAGCTGTTATTTTGGTTCAATTTCAGCAGCAAACAAAAAATGTACAAATCATTACTTATCTTTCCAGAAAAGTTATTGATGAAGATTTTATCAATCTAAATTTAATTGCTCTTCGATTAAAAGAATTAATGGAAAATTACTTTAATCTGATTGAGATTGAGTGCAAACAAATCCATAAAGACCAAGTAATCAATAACTTATCGTCATGTGCTGTTTTTTGGCGAAGCGAATGGTATTGAGAAGTTTAATAATTTTGAATTTAAAATTTTTTCCATTTGTGTTACTCATTTTATTGAGTAATCATTTTACCCATTCCACCCTGTTGGCGGGCCGTGATCTGAATTTGCAAACCGTTCAAACCGGCGACAGCCTGACCCTGTATGCCGCCGCCGACAACTACAGCAGTCACCGTCGGGAACAAGACATCGGCAGCCAACTGCAAACCCATGCCGACT
>NZ_JQKE01000115.1 GCF_000745895.1 Stenoxybacter acetivorans DSM 19021
GGCATTAAAGTACAGCGATTACTGGCGGCTACCTCTGATAATTACCGTGAGCAACTACTGAAACTGTGTTAAATCTTTCATGCGATTGCCCTGGTACAACAATAAAACACGGCGTGAAATATTCTCTGTAAAATCAACTGCACACCTCGGCAGGTGCTTTTGAAGAGACATTAAAAGCAGAAAGAGCTGATCACTTTTGGTAGTTCATCATTACCAACCGATTGATTGATTGATTTCTGCTTGCTTCACCCAAGTACGCAAAATTTCAGTACTGCAACCGATTTTTTTGGCAATCAAACACATGGCAACCCTTTGCGTCCGAGATGATGCTGCTACAGTCTTGATACAAATGCACAGTGCGCGCTTTGATTTCAGGTAATCGTTTTTTGTTCATAACCGAATTCTCTTCAGAATATTCAGTCTCTAAGAAAGTTGGGGCAGTACAAAAAACATTTATCGTTCTTAAATAAAACACCACCACGCGTTATTCAAGCATTTTTGGTTGATTTATCGTTTCTGACTCAACAATGAATCAACCAAAGGATTGATAACTTCGGCGGTGGATTTCCATTTGGTTAAAGACCAATTATTACCATCGTATTCAGTGTAGGCAATGAGTTGATTATTATCATAAATAGCCAAATGGACGGTATCAATATAAGTCGTAAAATCCCAGCTTCTTCTGGCAGAATAAGCCAAGGTGTAACGGCAAGACAATGCTTCGGTGTTGTTTACCAAGTTACTTTTAATACCGTGGATGCGTAATCTGTTTTGCAAGACGCTGACCATATCACGAACTTTGACTTCAGGGTTTTCAAGAATGCAGATTTTGCCAATTTGAGCGATTTTGTGTGATTGCAAGGGCTGGGTATCCACGCTGGTGCAACCGCTTAAACCCGATACAACCAAAATCATCAAGAATGCTTTGCTGCTACTGTTCATATTTGTTTTCTTTGATTATTTTTTTACTGAATCAAATTAATCAGGCATTTATATTGCCCTGAAAAAACATTCACGTTTTCAGGTAGCCTGTTAAATCATGCGGTAAATTCAAGCGGCTGCCATTTTCTGAGTCTGTACAATAAATTCCTGCTGTTTGGCTTTGGCTTTACCGGAATCAATGGCTTCTTTAGCGGCGATAACTCCGTCAGCAAGCGAAGCAACCACATTGCCTGCCAGCAAAGTGGCGGCGGTGTTGAGTAAAACAATATCACGGCACGGACCGGCTTCGCCTGCCAGAACACTGTTCATTTTTTGCAAAGATTCTCGGCTGTTGTTTACTTGAATGGGTTTTAAATCTTCAATCACCGTTAAATCAAATTGTTCAGGATGAACATCGTATTCCATTACCATGCCGTCTTTTAGTTCTGCCACACGCGTGGTACCGGTTAAGGTGATTTCGTCCAAACCATCGCTGCCATGCACCACCAACACATGTTTGCTGCCCATTTGCTGTAACACACGCGACAAAATACCCACCAGATCAATGTGAAATACGCCCAGCACCTGATTGCGGGCATTTGCCGGATTGGTGAGCGGTCCCAACACATTAAAAATAGTACGCACACCCAAAGCACGCCGCACTGGTGCAACGTATTTCATGCTGCTGTGGTGATTGGGTGCAAACATAAAACCCAGTCCCATATCATCAATACATTGCCCAACTTGCTCTGCACTTAAAGTCAGCGGTACGCCCATGGTTTCAATAATATCTGCCGAGCCACTGGATGATGATACAGAGCGGCCACCATGTTTTGCCACTTTAGCCCCTGCCGCTGCCGCCACAAACATGCTGGTGGTGGAAATATTGAACGTATGGGCATTGTCGCCGCCTGTGCCAACCACATCAACCAAATGTTGGGCATCTTGCACCGGCACTTTTGTTGCAAATTCACGCATAACAGCAGCAGCAGCAGCGATTTCAGACACCGATTCCACTTTAATACGCAAACCAATCAACAAAGCGGCAATCACTTCGGGGGCAACTTCCCCTGTCATGATTTGACGCATCAAATGCGTCATTTCATCATAAAATAATTCGTTGTTGTCTAAAATGCGATTCAGTGCTTGTTGGGGGGTAATCATGGAATCTCCAATTGACGAGAATATTGTTTTCGATATTTTATTTAATGCAAACAGATGATGTCAGCATTTTTTCAGGGCGAAATACATAAAGCAAGCTAAAGCGTTAATTCATTATTAAGCAACAGGAAAATGAACAAATGCTGCCAGTTACCAATCAAGGTAGAACGATTTTTGCCAATCGACTTTAACACCAATTTTGTTTCACCAAAGACAACAAATATTTTTCAAGCAGCCTGAATATACTCGGTCAAAAAATGACGCAACATATCGTGTCCATGTTCAGTAAGCAAGGCTTCCGGGTGAAATTGCACCCCTTCCATCGGCAGCGTTTTGTGGCGCACACCCATGATTTCACCATCGTCCGTCCAAGCGGTGATTGCCAAACAATCAGGTAAAGTATCGCGGTCAATTACCAAACTGTGGTAACGCGTGCAAACAACAGGATTCGGTAAACCCGCAAACAGACCGACTCCAGAGTGCGATACAGCAGATATTTTACCGTGCATCAGGGTTTTTGCTCGAATAATCTTACCGCCATAAGCATAACCGATGCTTTGATGTCCCAAGCAAATGCCCAGCAACGGAATTTTTCCGCCAAACTCACGAATCACATCAACCGAAATACCCGCTTCTTTGGGCGTACACGGACCAGGACCTAGCACAATATACTGCGGCGACAAAGCTGCGATACCGGCTAAATCAATTTCATCATTGCATTTCACCACCACCTCTTGCCCAAGTTCAGCAAAATACTGCACGATGTTGTAGGTGAAGCTGTCGTAATTATCTATCATCAAAAGCATGGATTTTTCTTCAATTTATTTATGCCGATACATAAAGCAAATCACCTAAAATCAAGTTCAAACAATCAATTGAATTTTTCTAATTGTACTACCAAATTCAGCCATGATTTGCGGTAGCAATTAATTTTCTTTATTGATTTTAATACTGCCGCATAAATACAGCGATTTTATTTAGCGGCATAGACAATCAAAATAATCCTATCAAAATAAGTGCCCAGCATACCAAAAAATTATTAAAAATTTAAGCGTATTTGCCAAATAACTATATCGGCAATCCATAAAAAACGCCTGTGCTATCCAGGGCAATCGCATGAAAAATTTTCTCTCACCATTTTAATCAATTAAGCCATAGTGTATTATTTTCCATAAATTACTCTCATCAGAAAGAAACT
>NZ_JQKE01000116.1 GCF_000745895.1 Stenoxybacter acetivorans DSM 19021
TCACATGCGGCACGTCAGGTGCGGTTGCATCAGGAACTTTGGCTTCTTTTGTGGTGCTGTTGCCGTAATCGTCTTCGGCAATAATGCTGATTTTATCGCCGTCTTTAAAATTACCCGGATTGGGAATGCGCCAGTTGCCGTTTTTATCAACCACAACGCTGCTGGTACTGCCATCGGGCATCTTCACGATAATGATATTACCGGCATCACCTTTACCGACAATCGGGTCTTGCCCATTAATCTGACCAATTTCGCCGCTCGGATTGGTTTGATTCACCACAACATGACTGCCGTTTGGCAAATTCCCGGGATTTTCTACGCTCCAATTGCCATTTTTATCAACAGTGGCAGTAGCCGTATTGCCATCGGGGAAGGTAACGGTAATTTTATGCCCGGGTGTCCCTTTACCATTTAAAGGGTCGTGCGGATTAGCAGGAACAGTCATTTCGTAATCAGGCACATCAAGACCATTTGCCGGCAGACGAGTAATCAAACCCGCACTTTTTTTATGTTCAGCCAGCACTTTGCCATTATCATTCAATGCCATTGCCACAATCTGCATGGTATCCAACCCTTGGCGGAACATACCAACATCAATCTCTTTGCCATTGATGTCTAAATGCAATTCCCATTTACCATTTTGCACAACGGTTTCACACACCACCGTGGAAGCTTTACTGTCCAACCCCAAGCGCGCCAAATCTTTTGGGCTGATGGTTACGCGAATTTTAGTGCCGTCGGCAATGTTATCAACATGCCCGAAAATATGTACTGAAGCCGCAATTTTACCATTGGCAATGTCTGTGCCTTTGGTTACATCATTGCCGTTTTTATCACGGAATACGGGGGAATCAATACGTATGGTGGGTGCCGGCGCAGACGGAGGCGATGATTTACCGTTATCCCCTTGACTCAAACCGATAACAGCGGCAGTAATCACCGAACCATAGCCAAACCACGGTTTCCAACCGGCAACATCTACCTCTGTTTGCGATAACAGCGGATCTATGCTTTCAATAGAATAATATTGAACTTCTGCCAAACACTGATTTTTAGAAACGGTGGAAATGAAATACAGGTTGCCAACAGCATCTTCAACCGCCAAATGATTGGTATTATCGCCGGCAGCTTCACCTCGTCCCCGTGTACTTTCTGATTCACACATCTGGCTGAAGTAGCCATCAATAATAATTACTTCACCATTCGACAACACAACAAGTAACTGGCTTCCCTCTTGTTTGATGTCAACAATGGTGTCATTGCCTATGTTTAATTTCACCACCACAGCATCGCCGTTAGGTGATAAATGCGTAATATCCGCGCGTACACCTTCTACGGCTGATAAAACTTTTTTGCTTGCACGACTAATTATGTCAATATGCGCCATGATTTGATCCCCACTTTCGTGTTTGTTTAAAGTTTAAATTTTGCTATTGGTTAAGCACAATAAAATTTGTACATAAATCGGTGGTTAATTTGAATTTCAGCTTTTATAAATAAACTTACCCAGCTGAATTATTCAATCCGGCATCCATTCAAAAATTTATATAGCCAACCCAATTAGCTGACAACTTAAATCGCATTCTATTCCAAAAATCAATAATAAAAATTTATTTGATATTTTTTTATTCATAAATAACAAATATTTATAAATAATAGATACTAGTTTCTTTAATTGATTACGGTGAAATTATTTTTTAATAACATAATTTTTTTAAAATACAAAATACACTAATTAAATTATTTTAACAATTTTATATTGTTTATTTTAATCAATATATACCGAAGAATAAACTAATGAACACTTTAGAACAAACAAGAATAATTACGGATAAAGCCTTATTTACCTATTTCAATTAACTGACAGAAATCAATTTACTCTAAGAAAAAGACCATTATTTAATTGACTGAATTTTGCTAAATACCACACAAAAAAAACCGCATAATTTTCATGCGTTAATAGAATTTGACATCTAGTAATTATAGTTTATATAATTATAATTACCATAAAGACAGGATTTGTGGTTGCGCAAACCCATTACGCTGTGATTGCAATCAGAAACAATATTGACTATCATGGATATTTTTAACGTACATCAAAGGAGTAAGCAATTTACCTTCATATAATTTACTATATGTAACTGCTTTTAAATTTTATCCTCCTTATAATAAATAGTTCCGCATAGCAAACATATTCCGCATGGCGAACATAATTTCAGAGAAGGGTAGTTAGCTGTTATATCGCTAAACTACCATTTTTTTATACTTGAATCACATAAGGTACATAAAGATGAAAACAGCAGCTCAAAAAATCAGCAATCGTGAAAGAATCATCGCAATCAGCCTGCAGCTCTTTAACGAGCGGGGTGAGCGCAATGTCGGCACGTTCCATATTGCTTCAGAACTGAGCATCAGCCCCGGCAACCTCTACTACCATTTCAAAGGCAAAGATGAAATTATCTTGCAGCTCTTGCTGATGCATCAGCAAGAATTAATGGAGCTGCTGAAATCATTCGGCACAATGAACTGCCTGGAAAATTTTAATCAAATTATTAATGCCTTGTTTGACAAGATGTGGCGTTATCGTTTCTTGATGACAGACACCTCCTCGCTCACTGAAAAATATGAAAAACTCTTCCAGACTCATTACGAGTTCATGCAATACAACATTATTCCGTTTTTAGATACCTTCTTAATGCAGCTTGATGCCGATAATGTCATTGATGCCGACATCACCATACGTGAAGAATTGATAATTAACAGTTGGCTAGTCACCAAACACTGGTTTTGTTTCAGCTACTACATCTCCGGTAACCAATTCAGTAAAAGTGCGCGTTCCAAAGGTGCACGCCAGCTCTTGTCGCTGTTCCGTTCTTACGTCACCGAAGCGCATCGTTCCGAATTTGACAGCATCATCAACAAATATATAGAGGAAGAAAACGAAATCAAAGCTGCATACTTACTGGAAACAACAGAGAACAACAGAGAACAACAGAGAACAACAGAGAACAACAGAGAACAACAGAGA
>NZ_JQKE01000117.1 GCF_000745895.1 Stenoxybacter acetivorans DSM 19021
TCCAGTGTGTCATCGCCTTTGCCGCCAACCATCTCATCATTGCCGCCGGAACCGATGACTTGCTCCACATTCACGAAGAAGTCGCTGTATTGGTCAGTGCCTTTGACTTTCGCTACCACACCCAATTCCATATCCACGGTGATGTTCCAGCCGGTCATGCGGCTGTAGTCCAACACGTCCACACCGCCGGTTTCACTCCACACTTTCGCACCGTATGCGTCCACTTCCCAACCGCCGCCGCCATTGTAATAGTCGTTGCCAAGCGTGCCGAAGAAGTGGTCGTTGTAGCCTGTGCCGCTGATGCCGGTGCCAAACGGGCTGTTTGCATTGCCGCTGTTGGTGCCGGCATTGTTTTCAGCAGTAATTGCTTCGGCGGTTAAGACATAAGCCTCATTGGAATGAATTGCTTTCAGGTTGCCCCAGTTGGTGTTTATCACTTGATTGGTATAGCCGCCGCCGTTTGCCGCACTGCCTTGAACACCCGATACACTGCCGACATTTGCCGATGAACCGTGAACGGCATTGAGCATTTGCACAGAGTACGTTTCGTTGGCATCTAAGCCGTAGAAGCTCACCAAGCCCATGGAGTTGCTTGAACCTGCCGATTGCGGATTAATCAATTGAGTGCCAACGCATACGCCTTTGCTGTCGTATAGCTTCACGGTATTGCCGTAGAAGGTGTTGATGCCGAAGCCATCAACAATGCGTACATGCAAGGCAGTGCCGTCGGCAGCAATATTGGTATTTTTCACCAAAATAGACGAAGCTGAGCTGTCTGAATTGGTAACGCTGTTTGCAGTGTTGTTCACCACACCCGGTTTATACAATATCAAATCGAGTGAGCCGTCCCAGTCATAATCAAGAGCCACTGCTCCGGTAATTTGGTTATCTGCTCCAGACAAGAATTGTATGCCCGCGCCACTCGCACCCCAGCTGCCGCTGCCGTTATTCAGATATAAGCTGACCTTTTGGTTTAATGCTGAATTACCCTGACCGTCATTGCCGGAATCTTGACGCGGCACTTCGATGACATCAATCAATCCATCAAAGTTCCAATCCACCGCAAATGACGTGCCGCCGGACATGGTGTCGCCAAACCACAAGGCATGAGCATCATCAGCTTGCAGCTGCCCTGTTCCATCGTTCAGATAAATACGGCTTTCCGCGCTGGAAGCATTGTTTTTAGAGCCTCGGTTGATATACAGATCCAGCCAGCCGTCACCATTGAAATCTGCAAAGGTGGTTGATTGCGACATCACGCCATAATCCACAGCACCATCGCTATCAAACACACTGCCATAGTTCATATAAGTGAACTCACCGCCAACTTTACCGGTATTGTAGAACACCCCCATGGCGCGGCTATTGTTATCATTAGCATATGTACCGGCAGCATTATTGCCGTAATCAGTGTGTGCCACCACGTCAATTGTGCCGTTGTTGTCTATGTCCACACCGCCCACTTCGTGCGTTACAGCAAAAGCGGCTTGGTTAATGGCTTTACCGGTAACACTGTTTGTACCCAAACCGTTACTCACCGTACTCGCGGTAATGTTCGGCAAACCTTCATTATTATTGCTGTCCGGCGATATTTCACTGTCATCTGTCGCCAGATAAACACCGTTTGCACCGGCATGATTCCATAAGAATGAAGTGGAATCCGGCTCGGAATCCGCCAGCACAAAGTCCAGATAGCCATCACCCTCTTTGTCAAATGCCACAACCCCGCCATTGTGATTTAAACGGCCTTGATATATTGATTGCGGCTGATAAGTGCCATCGGCTTTACCAAGCCAAGCCACGGTATAACCACCGTTGCCGTAGTCACTGGTTTGTCCCAATACATCAAAATAACCATCGCGGTTGTAGTCGGCAAACACAGCGGCATTAACAAAATGTCCGTAACCGCCGCCATTAACGTCGTCAGTTGCACCATTGGCTCTACTGGGTTCTGCCAAATAAACAGATTGATACTTGCCGTCAGTCGGATCGGTGATGCTGTAAACACGTCCGGCATTGCTGCGGTTGCCCGTACCCGCAGGACCGGCAACACTTTGCCAAAAGTTCCAATTACTGTTCACACCGATGGTTACTGCGGCTGCATTAACGCTGTAGTTACCGCCGTCGGTAGTACCGCCCCAGCCGGTATCAGCGGTTTGCGCCCCTGTATCACTGGAAGACACCCCTGTATTCACACTGGGGCTGGCTGAAGAAATATTGCCTGCTTTATCAAATACCCAAAAGCCCAAATTGTGGCTGCCGGCTGACAATGTGATGTTACTCATACTCCATGCACCACTGTCGTCCGCTTCTGCCCAGCCAACAATTTTATCAATACCTTCTTCAATCATGCTGTTGCCGTTAACATCATCTACCAACGCAACTTTGCTGCCTTTTTCAGCTGTACCATAATCCGCACTGCTGAAATTCAGAACATCATTCATGCCTATCAATTGCGGCACATTCGGTGCGGTATTGATGCCGTTTGGCGAAGTTAAATCCACATTAACGGTACGTTCTTGCAAAGCTGTGGAGGCATTGGCACCATTGAGAACACGCATTTGGTAAGTAATGACGGTATCCGCAGTGTAGGTATTTCCATTACTGTAATTCCAGTCTGTACCGCTGACAGTAATATCCTCCCATTTAACGCCGTCTACAGAGATTTGCAGACGTTCATCAGCCAGAAGATTACGGCTTAATTGACCATTAATGGTTGCAGGGGTGGAATCGCGCGTAATCAAATCATCATTCACCGCCATGCGGGTGGTGAAATCACCGGTATGGCTGCTCGGCAAACCATCGGTCGTGTCCATCAGCAAAGTGAATGTGGTGCTGATGTCATCGGGTGCACCGGCTACCTGTACGGTGGTTTCCGGTGATTTGTTGCCCGATGTGTCGGTTTGCCCTACTTTGACTTCATC
>NZ_JQKE01000118.1 GCF_000745895.1 Stenoxybacter acetivorans DSM 19021
TTTCCATTTATTTCGAAGGAAGACTCGATGATATAATCAAACTGTAGGATTTAACACTGACACAGAATTTTGAACGCCCTCATGCTGAAACCAACCCTGCTTTGTGTGCTGCAATCTTGGCAGACTTCTGTCATGCGTATCGTAAAAATTCGGCACATGGCCCAAATTTACTTTTGACATATATAGCCTTGCCTGTAACGTTCTCTGATGATTTGGCAGCAACGTTTGAAAAAACCAATGAACGCACCGGCTTTCTTGAGTGGTTAGACCGGAATCCGATAATACTTTCTGGACTTTCTCGACGTATTAACGGGACATTATGGATTACTTCGCAAGCAATTCAGTATGGTTGTTTATATAAATTACTTCAACTCAACAATGATGGTTCACTTTGTTCAGCAACCAATATACTGCCAACAAAAATAAAAAGAATGGAAGATGGTACGGCTAATCCGGTTTTCAGACGAGCTCGGTTATTTGGTAGTTGGTGTGCACAGATGGGTTCCCCACGTGCAATCATTGAAGCATTAGGAGTTTCAGTATGACAACTCGTTGGAATATATCAAAGATTTTCTTTATTGGTGTCGAAGGCGCATTTCGAGAGATCTCACTAGACGCGGGGAAAGTCAATATTATTACTGGTGCCTCAGGGACAGGAAAATCAGCCATTATCAAAGCAATAGATTATTGTCTGGGGTCTTCGAAATGTGAACTTCCAATTTATGTTTGTCGCCACTGTCTTGCTGTTGGTGTGAAATGGGTTTGCCAAGATAATGAAGTTGTAGTTTGCCGCCTTATCCCTATACCGCCCAAAGTGCACTGTGAATGCATGTATATTACAACAGGGCGTAAATTAAAAATTCCTCAAAATATCGATCAGTTTGAAGGACAAACGACCCTCAGTGCGGCGAAGCATATTCTGGAAAGAGCCTTCGGTATCGGTGATATTGAAAGAGATACCCCTTTAGGTAAAGAATCATTAGTCCGGCCAACAATACGTCACATCACACCCTATATATTTGTTACAAAAGACATTATCGATAATGAAAAAGTCCTTTTACATGGTTTAGATGATCCTTACGAAAGCAGAGCAATTGTTGCAACAATGCCGTATTTTCTTGGCATTAATACAGAAAAATCTGCTATTGCTGAACAACAATTAAAAAAATTAAAAAAAGAATTGGAAGTCGAACTCACGCGTGAAGAGGCACGTCGTTCAAAAGATAGCTTATTTAGGCAACGCGCAAGGATTTTATTAACTGAAGCAAATGAAATAGGCTTAGCTGATGCCATATTGGAGGACGCTGACGAATTGACGTTACTGGAATCACTGAAAGCCATTGCGAAGAAAGAAAACATCATAGCTCAATATCCTGACGACAACGTACTTGGCGAATTGCATGAACGTCGCAGCTTAACTTTATCGAAATTAAATCAAGCGAAACGAAAATATAAAGCCTTGCAGATAGCTACCCGAGAATCGGAAGGTTATCAGAAGACCGTTGATCGTCAATTGAATAAATTGAAAATAGCTGAGCATTTGAACCTTGGAGAAATTCCAGAAAGATGTCCTGTATGCAACACAGCTACTAGTATCGCTAAGGATGCAGCACTATCCTTGCAACAGACTATCGAGATAATTCGTTCTGAAAGTAGCTCAGTAACTCATATTACTCCCTATTTAAATGAACAATTGCTGTCTCTTGATGACTCTATCCAAACACTCAGTAAAGAACTTCGAGAGATAGATGCGGGGATAACATCATTACTTAATCGGATTGAAGAAGGAAAGCAGTTAAAAAGCCTATCTGAAATGCAGGCTTACCTAAAAGGAAAAGTAGGCTTTTTCCTGGATACAGTAGATGATCAGTTACTAACGCCAGCTAAAGATCTAAGTAAACTTTATGCAGAGATAGCTGAACTTGAAGGTCAGATAGATGCGGATAGCAACAAGCGGCTTCGACTAGATAGGGCTGAATCATATATATCCCAATTTGCCTCAGAGTCATTTAAACAACTTCCTACTGAGCAGCCGTGTCAGAATGCCGATTTAAGGTTTTCCATTCGTACCCCCAAAGTGACACTTATGGAACCTGGTGCAGATGGAGCGATTCTGCCCATGACTGCAATTGGTTCAGATCAAAATTACTTGGCTCTACATATTTCTTTATCCTTTGGACTTCAACGGTACTTTGAACAAGAGCGTTTACCAGTTCCCGGACTTCTCGTTTTAGATCAAATCAGCCGCCCATACTTTCCTAATCTTAAAAATGACTATACTGGTGGTATTGACGAAAATAGTAATAATAAAGATGTAGTCCAAATTGGTGCAGAGGACGAAGATTTTCAAGCCATGAGACGCCATATTAAATTTTTATTTAACGAAATTGAGAACAGGGAAGGACTTCAAGTAATACTACTTGAACATGCATATTTTTTTGACGATCCTCGTTATGTGGAGGCTACAAAAGAACATTGGACACGTGAGTCAGGTAAGACGCTGATTCCTACTGATTGGAAAAGACGGTCAAGCTGAGTCACAAGGCCATTTGCATGATAAAGTCATTTGCGCAAGGCGAAAGATGGGCTTGAGTGCCCTCTAACTCTGGCGATACTCCAGATACTCAAGCCCTTCCAACTTAAAATTGGTATATTCACCCGACTTATGCTGATACGGGCCAACAGCAGACAGTATATAGTCGCTCCTGAATTACCAGCAAGTAATTGAAAATATACAATAAATACTGAGTTTATGTTATAATTCACTGCAATAAATCTGTTCAAATACCAAGAAAACCTTGCAGTTATGAAGCCGAAA
>NZ_JQKE01000119.1 GCF_000745895.1 Stenoxybacter acetivorans DSM 19021
TATCAAAGCCTGAAAGAGGGTGAGAAAAAAGTCCTGACCATTGCTTACACAGTGGACGACGGTACAGGTACAACCAATGCCACCGACAGCAAAACTTTAACCATCACCGTAACCGGCACCAACGATTTGCCGACAGCGTCAAATACCACCGTACCCGGCAGCGAAGACAGCCCGACAACCGGCACATTACCGGCCTACACCGACATCGACGGCGACCCCTGCACCTACAAAGCCGGTAAAACCCCGGCAGTGGGCGGCACCGTGGTTGTTAATGCCGATGGTACATACACCTTCACCCCGAACAAAGGCTTCAGCGGACAAGGCAGCTTCACCTACGTTGTGAACGACGGACACGGCGACAGCGTTGAATACACCGTTACCGTTAATGTAGCGCACGTCAATCACGCCCCCGTAGCCCAAGATGCGTCTGCCGCAGCGAAAGAAGACGGCGCAGTGGTTTCAGGCAAACTGGTTGCGACTGACGTTGACGGCGACACCCTCACCTACAGCACCACCGCCGCCGCACCTGCCGGTTTCACCTTAAATGCCGACGGCAGCTGGTTGTTTGACCCGTCTGATGCCGCATATCAAAGCCTGAAAGAGGGCGAGAAAAAAGTACTGACCATTGCCTACCAAGTGAATGATGGTAATGCGGTCAACGGCACAGCCACCGCAACCTTAACCATCACCGTAACCGGCACCAACGATGTCCCGATCGCCAACGCCTCAGTTGCTGCAGCTACCGAAGGTGCAACACCCCCTGTCAGCGGCGACTTGGTTGCCGACGGTTATGTCAGCGACCCGGACGGCGACAGCCTGACATTCAGCATCAACAGTACCGTACCCGGCTTCAGTCTGCAGCCGGACGGCAAATGGACCTTTGATGCTGCCAATGCTGCGTACAAACACCTGAAAGCCGGCGAGCAGCAAGACGTTATCGTCAATTACACCGTTGACGACGGACACGGCGGTAAAACCGCCGGGCAAATCACCATTACCATAACCGGCGTGAATGATGCGCCGGTAGCCCAAGATGCGTCTGCCGCAGCGAAAGAAGACGGTCCCGCCATTTCAGGCAGCCTGACTGCAACCGACCCGGACGGCGACACCCTGACCTACAGTTTTGTTCAATACACCGACTTTGCCGGTGCAGTGCAAACCGGCTTACCGGCAGGCTTCATCATGAACGCCGACGGCACTTGGAATTTCGATCCGTCTAATGCTGCATATCAAAGTTTAAAAGAAGGTGAAACCAAAACCCTCACCGTTACTTATAAAGTAGATGACGGCAACGGCGGCACCGACACCAAAACTTTAACCATCACCGTAACCGGCACCAACGACGCTCCGATTGCCAGTGCCTCGATTGCTGCCGCCACCGAAGGCGCAACGCCGCCGATCAGCGGCGACTTGATTGCCGGCGGTTATGTCAGCGACCCGGACGGCGACAGCCTGACATTCAGTATCAACAGTGCCGTACCCGGCTTCAGCCTGCAGCCGGACGGCAAATGGACCTTTGATCCGGCCAATGCTGCGTACAAACACCTGAAAGACGGCGAACAGCAAGACGTTATTGTCAATTACACCGTTGACGACGGACACGGCGGCAAAACCGTCGGACAGATCACCATCACCGTCACCGGCGTGAATAATGCTCCGGTTGCCCAAGCGGCAACCGCCTCGGCAACCGAAGACGGTTCCGTGGTTTCAGGCAGCCTGACCGCAACCGACCCCGACGGCGACGCATTGACCTACAGCTTTGTTGAATACACCGACCTCAGCGGCGCAGTGCAAACCGGCTTACCGGAAGGCTTTAACTTAAGCGCGGACGGCAAATGGACCTTTGATCCGACCGGATCGGCGTATCAGTTTTTAGCGGAAGGTCAAAGCAAAGACTTGGTGATTAAATTCAAAGTATCTGACGGGCAAGCCGAAACCGAAGAGACCCTCACCATCACCATCACCGGCACCAACGACCTGCCGACCGCATCAGACATTACCGTCTCACAAGGCGTAGAGAGCGGTAAAATATACAACGGCAACCTGCCGGCGGCACACGACGTGGACACACTGGATATACCGAACTTAACCTATCTGCTGGGTAAAACCCTGCCGCAGCACGGCACCGTGGTGGTGAATCCGGACGGTACTTACACCTACACCGCCGCCGCCAATTACAACGGCACCGACACCTTTACCTACGTGGTGAACGACACCCACGGCAACAGCACTGAGTACACCGTAACCTTAGGCGTGGCAGATAAAACCCTGCCGACCATCGCCGTGAGTGCCGGCGTAGCGGCGGGCGGCATAGTCAATACCGCCACCGGCACGGTATCGGTAAACTTCCAATTATCGGAAGACAGCAGCGACTTTGGTTTGGCATCAATCCAAGTAACCGGCGGCACCCTGCAAAACTTCACCAAAGTTTCAGGCAGCCTGTATACCGCAGAATTTGTTCCGGCCAAAGACTTTGAAGGCACCGCCAGCATCTTTGTGGACAGCGGCAAATTCCACGATTTGGCAGGCAATGCCAACGCCGACGGCGCGGATACCGACAACACCGCGAGCTTCACCGTGGACACCAAAGCCCCGACGGCAACGCTGACCATTGATAAAATGGACGACACAAGCGGCAGCGGCAACGGCGACAACATACTCAATATTGCCGAATCGAAAACCACCCAAATCATCACCGGTACTGCCGGCGGCGATGCCAAAGCGGGCGACACCGTCACCTTAACCGTGAACGGTAAAACCTACAGCGGCGTATTGGACAGCAGCT
>NZ_JQKE01000120.1 GCF_000745895.1 Stenoxybacter acetivorans DSM 19021
CAAGACAATGACTTGCATATTGTGCATCAGCAATACCGTGGATTAAGCGTGGACATTATCCGCTTTTTCAGCACAAGCAACGCTTTCGGTTTAGCGCTGCCTGAACTCACCGAACCCAACCACGCGCCCACAGTCGGCGAAGTGATCGGCACACAAACGCTTACCGAAAACAGCGAATGGACATTCAGGCTGCCTGAAAATGCCTTTACCGATCCCGATGGTGATGCCCTGACTTATCGCATCGGCACCATACCCGATTGGCTGCACTTTGACGAAGCCACCAAAACTTTGGTTGGCACACCACCCAAAGGCAGCGTCGGCAGTCTGAGCATCGAAGTATTGGCAATTGATCCGAGCGGTGAACAAGCGGCACAAACGTTTGTTTTGAACATTCAACCAAGCAACCACAACCAAGCCCCCGTAGTCGGCACGCTGATTGATGCACAAACGCTTACCGAAAACAGCGCATGGACATTCAGGCTGCCTGAAACCGCCTTCACCGACCCCGACGGCGATGCCCTGACTTACCGCATCAACAACATACCCGATTGGCTGCACTTTGACGAAGCCACCAAAACTTTGGTTGGCACACCACCCAAAGGCAGTGTCGGCAGTCTGAGCATCGAAGTATTGGCAATTGATCCGAGCGGCGAGCAAGCGGCACAAACGTTTGTTTTGAACATTCAACCAAGCAACCACGCTCCCGTAGTCGGCACTCTGATTGATGCGCAAACCCTTACCGAAAACAGTGCATGGACATTCAGGCTGCCTGAAACTGCCTTTACCGACCCGGACGGCGATGCCTTAACTTACCGCATCAACAACATACCCGAGTGGCTGCGCTTTGACGAAGCCACAAACACCTTGGTTGGCACGCCGCCCAAAGGCAGCGTCGGCAACCTGAACATCGAAGTATTGGCAATTGATCCAAGCGGCGAACAGGCGGCGCAAACGTTTGTTTTGAACATTCAATCAGGTAACCACGTCCCGGTAATTGGTACTCCGATTGATGCACAAACCCTTACCGAAAACAGCGAATGGACATTCAGGCTGCCTGAAAACGCCTTTACCGACCCCGACGGCGATGCCCTGACTTACCGCATCGGCACCATACCCGAGTGGCTGCACTTTGACGAAGCCACCAAAACCTTCAGCGGCACACCACCCAAAGGCAGTGCCGGCAACCTGAGCATCGAAGTATTGGCTGTTGATCCGAGCGGAGAACAAGCGGGGCAAACGTTTGTTTTGAACATTCAATCAAGTAACCACGCTCCCACAGTCGGTACCCTGATTGATGCACAAACCCTTACCGAAAACAGCGCATGGACATTCAGGCTGCCTGAAAACGCGTTTATCGATGAAGACGGCGACCTGCTTAACTTAACCGTAACCTTGGAAAACGGCGAAGCCCTGCCCGAATGGCTGCACTTTGACGCAAGCAGCCGTACCTTCAGCGGCACTGCCCCCGCAGGAGCCATTGGCAATTACAACATTATCATTACTGCAAAAGACCCGCACGGCGCGGCGGTTTCCCAAACATGGACTTTGGCTGTTCAGCAGTCCGAGACATCGGGACCGGGAAACGATGGCACAGACGATGATGATGTCTTAACCGGCGGCAGCGGTAATGATGTTCTCAATGGCAAAGGCGGCAATGATGTCTTAAACGGTGGCGATGGCGATGATGTTCTGAACGGCGATGAAGGCGATGATATTTTATACGGCGAGGCGGGCAATGATGAATTACACGGCGGCAGCGGTGATGATTATCTGAACGGCGGCGACGGTGATGATTATCTGGACGGCGACGATGGCGATGATTATCTGAACGGCGGTGACGGCGATGATATTTTAAATGGCGGCAATGGTAATGATATTTTATACGGCGACGGCGGCAATGATGTTTTAAACGGCGGCAATGATGATGATTATCTTGACGGCGGCGAAGGGAATAATGTTTTAAACGGCGGCAATGGTGATGACTATCTTGACGGCGGTGAAGGGAATAATGTTTTAGACGGCGGTGCAGGCAGCGATACCTTAATCGTTCGCGGCGGCGGCAACAGTGTTTATACCGGCGGTGCAGACGGCGATGTATTTCAAGTGTTCCGCAGCGGCGCGGGCACACAAACCATTACCGATTTTGAAGCGGGTGATTGTTTGTATCTGATGGACAGTAATTTATCGGATTATGTATTGGCGCGCCAAGGCGATGATTTAATCCTGTCGCTGAAACAAGAAGATGGTTCAGCAGACAGCAATCATCAGCTGATTTTACAAAACTATTTTACTCTGGCAGACAATGCCGATGCCTTGATTTTTGAAGCGGACAATCCGAATTTGGGTCATCCGCCTATTTATCTGAAATCGTTGTTGGAACAACCGAACGTTTCCATTAGCGGCGACGAAGGTGCAAATGAATTTATTATCAATGATT
>NZ_JQKE01000121.1 GCF_000745895.1 Stenoxybacter acetivorans DSM 19021
TGCCGACACCGGCAATCAGCTCGTGCTTGAAAACGACACCGGCAATCTGATTTGGGCGCGCACCACCGTTGAAGACAACTGCTTAAATTCCGTTGAATATTTCAGCATTGACAACATCACCCCCCTGCTGACAGAAGGCAGTATTGATGTTGATCACGCCGTGGCATGGTGGGGCTGGAAACCGATTTTGGGTTATGGCGCAGTGATTACCGCCGCCATCATCGGTCTTTCCCAATGGGATGATGAAGATGCACCGCCCCCGCCGCCTCCGGCACCCGAACCGCTTTTGTATCTTGACTCACCCATTTTCAAAGATGCCGACGGCACAGACGTTACCAAAGGCACAGACGTAGCCAACAGCAAAATCGCCACGCACGCCTCTATTTTCGGACGCGCCGAGAACATAGCCGACGGCACAAAAATTAAAATCACCATTAAAAACGACGCCTCTGCCGCATTGGCAGCCGGTGTTGATGAAGTTGTCGTATTCACCACCGTTGTAAACGGCAAATGGGCAGTACACAATGTGGACATCAGCGCACTCAAACAAGGCGAGCATAGTTTGCTGGTGGTTGTGGCGGCATTGGATGCAAACGGCAATGAAATCGCCCATATTGAACATGATGCCGGCTTGATCACCCAAGCACCGGCCAACGGTATTGATGTACCCGATTATCAATTGGCGGCACCGGTTAACCCGCACGACCCTTTAACCGGCACCGGCAAACCGGGCAACCTGATTACCATCACTTTCCCCGACGGCAGCACCGCCACCACCACCGTGGGTAAAGACGGACGATGGGAAATTGCCAACCCCGGCTTAGACGGCAGCCACACGAATGCCGAGCCCGGACACGGCGGTAAAGATCTGATCGGCGACCAAGTGACCGTCAGCCAAACCGACCCCGGCGGCGCGGCCATTCCGCAGATAAACGGGCAAGACCCCATTACCGGCACCGGCGCACCCGGCAACGACATCATCATTTATTTCCCCAACGGCAGCACCACAACCGCAATCGTCGATAAAGACGGCAACTGGAGCGCACCCAATCCGGGCGACTTCAAAGACGGTGACAAACTGGCGGTTGTCGAAGAAGATCCTTACGGCAATGCCACCGTTAAACAAGTAACCGTTCCCGACGCCACCGCGCCCGACACACCTGTGGTCAATTTGCCGCTGAACGGTCAAGACCCGATTACCGGTAAAGGCGAGCCCGATGCCACCGTAACCGTAGTACTGCCCGACGGCAGCACCGCTACGACCACCGTCGGCAAAGACGGCAATTGGATCGTACCGAATCCGGGCAACTTTGAAGACGGCGATAAAATCACCGTCAGCCAAGAAGACAAAGCCGGCAATGATTCGCCCAAAGTCATCGAAACCATTCCCGATGCCACCGCCCCGAGCACCCCGATTGTCAACCACCCGATTAACGGCCAAGATCCGATTACCGGCAAAGGCGAGCCCGATGCCACCGTAACCGTAGAACTGCCCGACGGCAGCACCGTTACCACCACCGTCGGCAAAGACGGCAATTGGAGCGTACCGAATCCGGGCGACTTTGAAGACGGCGATGAAATCGTGGTCAGCCAAGAAGACAAAGCCGGCAATGATTCACCCAAAACCACCGAAAGTGTGGACGACGCCACCCCGCCGAGCACACCGATTGTGAATGAACCCGTTAACGGACAAGACCCGATTACCGGCACGGGTGAGCCCGATGCCACCGTAACCGTAGAATTGCCCGACGGCAGCACCGTTACGACTACCGTCGGCGGCGACGGCAATTGGAGCGTACCGAACCCGGGCAATCTGGAAGACGGCGATGAAATCGTGGTCAGCCAAGAAGACGAAGCCGGCAACGACTCACCCAAAGTCACCGTAACCGTACCGGACGCCACCGCACCCGTCATCAGCATCACCGACATTGCGGGTGACAACGTATTTAACCAAGCCGAAGCGGCGGGTGCCGGCGTGATTAAAGGCACCACCGATGCCGAAAACGGTCAAACCGTTACCGTTAAAATCAGCGACGGCGTTAAAACCGTCAGTGGCACGGGCACAGTGAACAACGGCACATGGGAAATTACCGGCATCAACTTAGCCGGTTTACGCGAAGGCAGAATTGACGTTACCGCCGATGTCAAAGACAAAGCCGGCAATGCTGCCCCCACCGCAAGCGGCAGTGCATCGCTTGATACCGTCGCACCGAGCAAACCGGCCACGCCCACAAGCTACGACGATAATGTTGACCCCGTTCGCGACGCCCACAGCACCGCGCCGAGCAGCAACGACCCGACCCCGGGCATCAACATTCCGCAAGGATTGACCGATACCCCGACCCTGTATGTGGACGGACA
>NZ_JQKE01000122.1 GCF_000745895.1 Stenoxybacter acetivorans DSM 19021
ATTCAGCAAGTCGGCGCGTATTTCAAAGCGAACGCCGCGAAGAACAAACAAGACAACGGCGGTCGCCCCGAAGAAGGCAGCGCCGCCCACTTAGCGGCGCATGCGATATTGGCAGCCGCCGTTGCCGCGGCAGGGGGTAATGACCCGTTGAGCGCGGGGATTGCGGCAGCGGGTACGGAAGCGGTAATACCGGTGGTATCCCAATGGTTATTCGGCACAAAAGACTCGAGCAAACTGAGTGCGGAGGAGAAAGAAACGCTGAGCAGCATCGGAGGGTTAATTGGGGCGGGTGTTGGTGCGGCTAGCGGCGAGGGTACGGCGGATATTGTTTCAGGTAGCCAGGCAGCGCAGAATGCGGTGGTGAATAATCATGTTTTTTTGGATAAAGTACAAGAAAAGATTCAAAACGGCACACAATCTGTTGCCGATTTTGTGCGTGACAATTTAGGAGAAGGCACTGCTTCTTTAGTAACCAATGCCGCTATTAATGTTGTCGGTGGTGCGGCTGAGGGCAGTGTCGGTAAAGCTAATCACTTAGTTGATGGGGCTTTAGTGGTGGTTACTTGTGCAACAGGACTTGATTATTGCCAACAAGCCTTAACTGATACCCAAAATAAAAATAGCGAAATTTACCAATCTATTGCCAGCCTAATGAATGGTGATTCTTGGCAGGAAATCAGCATGTTGGCTCAACAAGCCAAACAAGGCGATCAGCTTGCCGCTGAACAATTAGCGGCTATGGTTGCAGCGCAATTGACGCTAAAGAATGGAGCGAAAGGCAGTAACTCTAAAGGCAATGGCAGTAGGAATACTACATCAAATAAGGATACAACGACAGAAAATAAAAATTCAAATTCTGAAAAACAGGATAGCTACGTTTCCAGTCCTAAGCATGAAAAAGGCGGTAGTGGAACACGAATGGATTTGAATAATAATGAAGCACAGAAATTATTTGAAGAGGCTACTAGTCTTGGAAAACAAAAATATGGATTTAAAGATGGAAAGATTTATGAGTTCCAACCTGATGGAACAGGAGGATATCATGGATATCCAATTCCTCCAAATGAATTAATTACTCAACAAGGAGGAGCTAATATACTGAGGCAGTGGCTAAAAGAAGGGAAAATAACAAACTCACAATATAATAAACTAATAAATAACAAGCCAATTTAAAAGAAAGTTAGTAATGGAAAATTTAATAGTAAAACTGATTAAAAAAAATAATCCTTATAAAAATAATTGTATTAAAAATGATGATTGGGGGGAGATTATTATTTCTTATGGAAATAAAATTTTACTTGATTGGGAATGGGGACTTTTAGAGTTTATAGAATGGTTTAATGAGAAAAAAGGCAAGCTAGCTCAGAATTTATTTCCTCAAGATCCCCCTTTTATTTTTGTAAACTCAATAGCTGAAAGTAGAGATATTCTTTATAGTGTTGAATTTTCAGATGAAGAAATAAATAAACATCAGGATGTTATATATCTTGAAAAGCTTGCCAATTACTTTTCTGATCATCACTTTCATTTGAGAGGTACACTAACGCCATCTTTCTATATTGGGTTAAATATTCATGGAAAGGGAGAAATTTCTTATGGTTTCAATCTTGATCACACAGGAAAAATTTCTTATGGATTGAATGTTAATGACTTAGGGGAAACTATTTATGTTGATAATAATAAATATTGTAGTTATATTTTCAATATGAGTGATTTTATTAATACACTTGAAAAAGAAATAAAAAATTTATCCATAATCAATAATTATTCTGAAAATTAAGGTCAGTACCGAAACCTACGCCGAACACAGGAGCTCCCTGAAAAATAACTTTGACAAAGACAGAGTGCAGGCAGAACTGGATTTACAGCAAAAAGAAAGGTTGGTAAAAATGATTATTGGAGATTATGAAAAATTCGGCTTTTTGATCGAATCTTCTGAATGGCTTAGAAATCATAATAAGAAAGATAGGAAATGATTAAGCGTGGGAGAAAGGTTGATGAATGGGTTGTAAATGGAATAGGTTATGAAAATCTGTGTTTATTGTGCATTGATGGAAATGCTTTTTGTATCGTATGGATATTAAAAAAATTGGGAGTAACGATACAAAAAAAAGAATTGTTATTGATTAATATTTTAACTATTTTTGTTGTTTTTACAGAATTTTTTATAATTTCTTCAATAAGAGATTTAGATTTTTCATTGGATTACGGGAGAGTAAAGGTAATAACGCTGATAACAATATTGTTGGCTATTGTCGGTCGGGGTTGCTTCCCATATTGGGAAGAAGATTCAGATAAATCAGCGAATAATTCATCTGATTTATCTGAATCAAAAAACAAGAAACCAAAATTAAATAA
>NZ_JQKE01000123.1 GCF_000745895.1 Stenoxybacter acetivorans DSM 19021
CTGTTTTAAAGTCGAATATGGGGTTGTTCATGTGTTGTCTCCTATTTGGAATAGTTTAGGGGATTGACACAGATTTTTGAACACTACCAGCCTGAAAATTGAAGCGGCATCAATAATAAGGCGGAAAAGAATAATAAGGTAACAGTTTTTTAAATAATTCACTATAACATACACAGGTGTTGCATTGATTACAAATCAATCGCTAGTGGTGGGTATTGCTTGCGCAAGGAAAGGAGCAGCAAGCGCATATAGTCTGCTTAGCGAGAGCGTTCAAAATTCTGTGCCAGAGGTAAATTCTGCAGTTTGATTATATTATCAAGCCTGCCCTCGAAATAGGTGGCAAGTTGGCTGACTGTCTGACACCAATTCTATATGGGTATCGTCCATTTTTCCGAAGCCTTATTAATGCCGATGTACAAAAGTTTAATGCCGATGTCAAAAGTTTCAGCAGATTGTCTTCATTGGGAAACGTACCTAAGGCAGGATTGAATTAAAACCCATCGACCAGATCAGAGTAGGAGATGAAGTGCTGGCGTGGGCAGAGTGGAAGGACAAGGGAGCAGAATAGAGTATAGACCAACGGATGCTCATCCCTTCAAGACAACGGAAGGGTGGCGGGACGCGATTCTGCTGAAAAAGGACGGGAAATCTTGCTCAAAGGGGCGAGGGAATGCGTACCCCGAGATAAAAAACCGGATACACAAGCCGATGAGCGTACAGCTACCCTTACCGACATCCGTACCGAGCAGAAAATCATTCAGACCTTTAATCTCGAACTCGCCAATGTCCATACCTTTTTTGTCGGCGAAGAAAGTATACTGGCTCATAACGGAAAATATTAAGAAACTCCACCACCTAAAGGTGGTCATCCATGAGGGATACTAACACGGCAATATCATAGAGGGCGACGAATTTTTGATTTGCCAAAGAAAAGGTATTGTTATTGGGATGACCTTGAATATGAATGGGAGATATTCGCGAATAATGAACAACATTTGGGGACGATGAATGAAGATGGATCTCCGCATAAAGGTAAAAAAACTGGGCGAAGAGGAGCAAAATGATGAAAAATATTATTGTTAGTTCGGTATTATTTTTTTCGAGTGAAGGGCATTTATTGGCAGAGTATCCTGTTTCTATCGGGAAGCGGGATCTTCACAAGATATATGGAACGAAAGAGATATATGGCGTGACATTAGATAAGGATTTAATAGGGCAGTCTAAAGTAATATCAATATCGGAACTGTCAAATTTTATTCATGGTGATGTTAATATACAAGGTGGCATTCAATTTCATGAAATCAGAATATTTACATACTGTAAAAGTATTGATGATGAGAGGATACTTGAAAAATGCCAATTTTCTCTTGAAATATTCTTAAAACAAGAAGGTGGTAGGCTTGGTAGCATTAATTTGATTGGCGTCCGTGTTTCTGATCTGATTGACATTAGAAGAATTTTTGGTTTGCCAAAAGATCATTCATTGGTTTGGGATTCGTTTTTGCGGTACAAATGGCAGTTGTCTTACTTTGAAAAATTTGGAATACATTTTGATTTTGAACAAGTTGATGTAATTTTTTCTGTTTTTCAAAGGTTGAGTAGCACTGTTAAGTATTAAAGGCGGAGATCCAAAGGATTTTGGCAATATTATGCCGATGACACCATCGCAACATATTACTTGGCACAGGAAATCCAGAGCAAATGACGGTTCCGATGGGCTTGAAAATCTTGAGATAGAATGCCGTGTATGCAATCTCAAGAATGGAAGAAAGGATTGATAAAGCATGGAACAAAAGGTTTATTTCTATTTGAAACAGAAAGATGATTGGCCTCCTTTTGCGAGTGAGTTCATTTGGGCAAATTCGTTAGGGGATGATAGATACCAGTTAAACAACATACCATTTTTTGCTGAGGGAGTGAGTTTCGGAGATGTCATCAAGGCTGATATACAAAACGGGAACCCTTGGTTTGTCAATATTGTAAAGGCATCGACCAATTCTACGCTGCGTGTTTTCTGCTTTGATACTCAGAAGAAGATTGAATTTAGCAAATGGCTTGGACAAAATAGTTGTATGTCGGAGTTAGGTTTTGAAGGTGAATATATTGTCGCGAATATTCCTGGCACAATAGATATTGATGCGCTGGAGCAGTTTCTTGCCGATATCGAAGAACCCGGTCAGTTTGAGTTTGAGTTTTCATGCCTAAGGTTGGTTTTGGTCAGCTTACGGGATGATTGACGGTGTACAGATTCTACGAGGGCGTTCAAAATTCTGTGTCAGTGTTAAATCCTACAGTTTGATTATATCATCGAGTCTTCC
>NZ_JQKE01000124.1 GCF_000745895.1 Stenoxybacter acetivorans DSM 19021
AATACATCGTCGGTTAATGGATTTCTGTTTGATTGGGTTGCGTTGTATGGTCATAAATATTCTGTTGTACAAATAATTTAAACGATGCTTAAAACCCGTGAAACACGCGGCTTCTAAGCATCGTTTTTGATTGGCTGTCTGAACAATGTGATTGTGTACAGGATAAAACGCAGCATTTTTTGGGCTGCTTTGTGTTATATAAAGTTTGTGATTATTTATTAACATACTATTTTTTCAAATATTTTTAACCGTTAGTTAGTTACTATTTACTATTTCTGTGCCTTTAACTCAGGTTATTTTTTACTGAGTATTTTACTTTTTAACCTTATCGGATATTCATTCAAATTATTTGGTGTTGTCTGTGTTCCAACCGCAGCAAAGCTTGTTTGTTACTTCGCTGCTCTTTGAATCTTTAGATTTGAAACATTTACCTGATTACTGTGGTTTTATCTCTGTTATGCGTTGCATTTGCCGCATGATGTCATTTACGTCCAACCAACTCAGGGTATTTAATAGTACCAAAACAGTACCTTTTGTTACAATATCAAGCAATAAATATACCAATTACTAACTACATCTATCCGTAAATACTTTTTAGTATGGTATTGAATTTATTACAATTATTTTTAATTAAATTATTATATATTAACTTGAGTAACTATATTTTGAATATTATAGTTATATATTTTTACAATATCAAGTAATTTACAATCAAATTTAACGAATTACAGCAGAATTTTAATGCAGCTGAACCATTATTTTTTACATGTGGATACGGCTTTTCATTCTGATTTTTTACCGTACAGGGATTGATTGTCTCGGGTTACTGCGTGATGGAAAAGAAAGTCGTTTGGCTAGATGCTTAAAAACGGCATATTTGCAGCAAAAAAGTGCAAAAACCGGTGCAAATTCTGTATTTTTGAGACTGGGATTTAACCACAAAAAAACAGCTGAAACCCATGTATTTATTGAGTTTCAAGCTGTTTTTTCTTTTGATACAGCACTTCACAAGCTGCCGTTATCCCGCAGACGGACGAGCGGCTTATTTTTCAGGCAGCCGTGTGTTTATGCGCGGTATATTTATTGTTTTGTGGGTTTACGGTGTTTTATTTTGTGCGGGGTTGGGTTTAAGACAAGCGGGCAACCGATTGCAAAGCCAAATCACGCATGGCGCGGGTGGTGTCGTTGCCGGGGAGGTGCTGCAGCTGGGATACGGCGTTATCAACGGCTTTTTTTGCTTCCTGAGTACAGTATTGCAGTGCATCGGAAGATTTGACGTGTTGATAGATTTTATCAAAAAATTCGCGGTCGGCATGTTCCAAGGCATGGCGCACATCGGCGGCGGCTTGCCGGTTGCCTTGCTGCATCAAATAAATTAAGGGCAGGGTGGGTTTGCCTTCTGCCAAATCATCACCGACATTTTTGCCGATTTGTGCCACGTTGCCGGAATAATCCAAAACATCGTCAATAATTTGAAACGCAGTGCCGACATACATGCCGTAGTTTTTCAGTGCATTTTCTTGCACTTCGTCTGCACCTGCCAAAATAGCTCCCACTTGTGCCGCCGCTTCAAATAATTTGGCGGTTTTGTATTGAATCACTTGAATGTATTCTGTTTCGCTGATGTCGGTATTGCCGATATTCATCAACTGCATGACTTCACCCTCGGCAATGATGTTGGTGGCATCGGCCATAACCGCTAAGATTTTCAGACTGCCTGACTCCACCATGAGCTGGAAAGCGCGGGTGTAGAGAAAATCGCCTACCAATACAGCGGCGGCGTTGCCGAATAAATTATTGGCGGTTTTGCGTCCGCGGCGCAATTCGCTTTCATCCACAACATCGTCATGCAATAAGGTGGAGGTGTGAATAAATTCGACCATGGCTGCCAGTGAATACAGCGATGCTTGATCATAGCCCAAAGCCTTGCCGGACAAAATGGTGATAATCGGGCGCAAACGTTTGCCGCCCGCGCTGATGATGTATTGACCGATTTGCGCGATTAAGGCAACTTCGGATTGTACGGCGCGGTTAACGACGATATTGACTTTGCCTAAGTCGGCGGCTAAGTTTTGTTGAAAATAAGGCAATGTTTCAAGCATTGGGGTGTGAATCCAAATAAAAGGGCTTAAAAAGGTTTGGATTATAGCAGTTTCTGCATGGCGGATTGTGTTCGGCATCAATTGGGCAGGGCAATCGCATGAAAAATTTTCTCTCACCATTTTAATCAATTAAGCCATAGTGTATTATTTTCCATAAATTATTCTCATCAGAAAGAAACT
>NZ_JQKE01000125.1 GCF_000745895.1 Stenoxybacter acetivorans DSM 19021
GGAAGACTCGATGATATAATCAAACTGTAGGATTTAACACTGACACAGAATTTTGAACGCCCTCCTGCCTTTGCCAAAAAGCCCGAGCGCGTTTCATGCTGAATAGTGGCAAAGTCATCAACACGAGCAAGCAGGTATTCTGGTCAACTCACATTAAAACGGGTTTGCTTACCTGAAAATGCGGTTTCGTCCACCTCTACCACCGACCACGCCAGCACATCTGCATAATCAGGCAGATTACGCAATTCTTCAATGGTGCGGCTGTCAAACGGTAATGGCATATTTTCATCAAGCATTACTTCAAAATGTGCTTTAATCGCCGATTTGGTGTCGGCAATCGCATCTTCAATACTGTCGCCTGCGGGATAACAGCCGGGAATATCAGGGATTACCACGCCATAGCTCGGATTATCTGCGTCTTTAAAAATAGCAATTGGATAGGCTTTCATGGTTTTGTCCTCGTTACCTTTACTTAGACACTTTCACGGCTTTCACCCATTTCACCTCAGGCAAGTATGGCGCATCGCTGTAATCTATTTGCTCATCTGGCATTGCCGCTATCGCGATTAATCGTTGCTTTTGTCCATCGGTCAACGGCGGCGGGTTATCTAAATCAATTTGGCGTAACACAATCATCAATTCTTCACGATCTCCGTCTTTGAGAACCTCGTTCAGCAACTCCAATGCGACATCAGGCTTTTTCTTAAAAAAGTCCATCATTGCTTCATCGTGACCAATATCATTCATAATTTTCCTTTCTTTCGTTTGTCGTTACTTTGCCATTTTCTACACACAGCTTTGACATCAGGGATTTCATACTCACGCACAACTCGGGGTTCACATTCACCACTTTCTATGGCAATTACTTCTTCTAACCCTTTAACAAGTTTGGAAAATAATTTTTCATCCATGATTTACGCAGCCTCATCAAACTCCAACACCCGCAATTCAATATGCAAACCCGCTGCTGCCAGCATATTCACTAAAGCGTCCAAACCAAACAGATTGATTTTGCCGCGCATTAAATCAGAAATGCGTGGTTGGGTTACGCCGAATAATTTGGCTGCCTGTGCTTGGTTCATACCGGAACGCTCAATATAATCCGTCAATTTCATCATCAAAGAAGAACGTAGTTTCATGTTTTCTGCTTCTTCAGGGGTGTCTTCAATCGCGTCCCAAACGCTGCCAAATTGTTGTCTGTTCATTTTCCCAACTCCTTAAGTAATTCGCGATACCGTTTCGTTGCCAAATCCAAATCAGGTTTGGCTGTTTTTTCTGTTTTCTTCTGAAAGCAATGAAGCACGTAAACTGCGTCATCAAATTTGGCGACATACACTACCCTAAATGCTCCCTCACTGTCTCGGATACGAATTTCTTTCACTCCACGCCCAATAGTATTCATTGGCTTCCAATCACTTGGTTCTTGTTCATTTTGAACCCTGTCTAATTGAAACCCTGCCTCACGCCTTGCTGTCAAAGGGAAAGCACGTAAGTCATCGCGAGAAGTGCCTAAAAAGTCTATTGGTTTTTTCGTATCCATGTTTAAATTATACAAAATATTATATATAAATACAAGTATTTTTTAAAACTTATCCACAAAATCCGTGCATAACCCTGTGCAAATCCCGTTCAAATCTTCGCTGACGCCTTATCAATTCAAGCCAAATCCTTTCCTGATGAAAAAATAGGCAACCGTTCCCGTGATGTTTGCCGAAAAACTGCCCTTAAAAATCAAAAAAGCAAAGCGTGGCTGCGCTGTATTTGTTGTTTAGTATGAAAGATTAATATGTATAGAGCGTGTCCGTACCTGACCAAGTTTTTTGTTCTTCTCACACAAAGTTATTTGTTTTCCTTGCACAATGATATGTTTTATAAAGGTTTTTTATGGTAATGTTTTAGCCGAGAATTTCGGTAAAACCGGTGGTTTTTGGGTATTTTTCGGCAAAATTGAGCCGGATTTTGAGGCGAGGTGATGATGCTTTTCTGAAAAGCGGGTTTTCAGGCTGCATGAAAGGTAAAAAGCATGAATGAATTTGATTTTGGGTGTAAAAAAGCCCGAAATTCAGGATTTCGGGCAAATGTCGGGCAAGGCTGATGCCGCCATTGGTTTGGCGGTCAGGATTTTTTAATATTCAGGCGGCTGATAATGCCTTTTGTAAGAATTATCCGCGTTGTTTACACTTTTCATCAAAATAAAAATATTTCTCTAGTACCTCGTATGGTGTCGCTCCGTTAAGTGATTTATGGG
>NZ_JQKE01000126.1 GCF_000745895.1 Stenoxybacter acetivorans DSM 19021
ATGCGGGAATAGCTCAGTTGGTAGAGCGCAACCTTGCCAAGGTTGAGGTCGCGAGTTCGAGACTCGTTTCCCGCTCCATGATTTTTGATTGTATTCTTGTTGTATAGACCCTTTTGGCGGGATGGCAGAGTGGTTATGCAGCGGCCTGCAAAGCCGTGGACGCCGGTTCGATTCCGACTCCCGCCTCCATTTATCACTGTTATGGCAGTTGTTTGCTGTGTAGTGAAGTACTTTTAAAAAGCCATGGCGGGGTGGCAGAGTGACTATGCCGTGGTGTGCAAAACCGCGCAGGCCGGTTTAAATCCGCGCCCCCGCCTCCAGATAGATTGCAATATTTATATATTGCCCGGATGGTGAAATAGGTAGACACAACGGACTTAAAATCCGTCGCCTCTAAAACGGGCGTGCCGGTTCGATTCCGGCTCCGGGCACCAAACACCCTTTGATTTAAAATGAAAATCCGACTGCTTAAAGTCGGATTTTTTACATCTTGAGTAAGTCGGTTTGTTCTACATTTCGGCTGTTGTTCTACATCGCAAAGTAATACGGTTTTTTGAAGTTAAGAAAATCAAATATGTTGCGCAATTAAATTGCGTTTGACACTTTGATTTTTACCACCGTCGGCGCAACCAATTTACCCTTGCGGTTTCGGATATAATCCGCCGTCATCATCTGATTGCTGTGTCCTAGCAAGGTACGGGCGGCTTCGATGCCCAATTGTTCATCTTTGTCGGTGGCTGCCTTGGCACGCAGGTCGCGGAATTGGAATTGTTGCTTGTCTATCCTCGCCGCTGCTCGCGCCCTGTCCATGCCGCCGCGTAGCATTTCATAGGATAAGGGCTGACCTGCATGACGTACGCGGCCTAGATTGATAAATAGGTAATCATGTATCACCGTACCGCGCTCAACAAGTAATTGCGCCAGTACCTCTGCCAATAGACCTTCAATCTTAATCCGCACCTTGGCATTCACTTTGTTCTGGACAATCCACAACTCATCATCGTGTATATCGGACACTTTGATTTTCAAACAATCCGCAACCCGTTGCCCGATTAAATACGCCACCAACATCACAAACTGAATATGGCGTTCAGCTTTGCCATAGACTGCCCAAAACACTTTGTCTGAAACATACACATCGCGACCTGTTTCTTTGTTTTTCTTCACCCCACGGCAGGGATTTTCTCTATCGGTATAGCCCCACTCGCGGGCGTAATTGAAAATATGACTGAACAAAGACACCTCACGATTGGCACGTACCACGCCACCGTCTTTGGCGCGCCAGTCCAGATACTGACGAATATGCAAAGGACGTATTTCGTTTAAGGGCGCAGGTGCCGGCGCATTAAAAAATTCAAACAGCTTTTTCAACTCGTTTAGATTGTCGCGCTGAGTGCGTGGGGCTTTTTTTGGCAATACCTCTTTCAGATACCGTTTCGCTACATGTTCAAAAGTAGTCGCTTCATGAATTTTTGCCGCCACATCCGCGCTGTATTGCCGCTCATAATCGGCATAGCGGCGCAGGGCTTCTAAATAATTTGCACCCAGTGGCAACCACTTGCGCGGTTTGAATAAAAATAAGTTTTACCGCTGCTGCTTTGCTTTTGACGCATACGCATTGGCAATATCGGGGTTTTAGCCATGTTGAACTTTGGCAGACTGCCAACCTGAGTGACTGATTTTTTCAGGCTGCCTGAAAATGCCCGTAATCACAGCCACAGGCACAACCGGATTTCCTGCGGCATTCACTAAATACGGTACGCCCATACTACGCAGAGCAGTGATTTGCGCGGTGGCGCGTTTTCTACCCGTCAGTATCACCACGTCTTCGCGGCTTAAAAATTCGCTCATGATTAAAACCAACACAATAAAGAGTCATCATCAACATAATCAGGCAAAGGTGCGTTCAAAAACGCATCTAATTCCGCCAATGTTTCGGTGGTGGTTTGCCATTTGTTTTTTTGTATCGCCATTCGGGTACGCAAGCGCACTCGAGGTAAGAACCCATGTTCAAAAAAATTCTTAATAAAATCATATGGTGTATAATTAACAGAGGGACAAGACAACCAAACAAGGTAAAAACAAGACAACTAAATTTTCTCGGTTCTAAACCATTTAAGCAAGATTTTATAGATATTTTGCTCTCTA
>NZ_JQKE01000127.1 GCF_000745895.1 Stenoxybacter acetivorans DSM 19021
CAAGCACGAGCTGATTGCCGGTGTCGGCAGCCGCATGGGCGGAAACGGTGTCTGCTTCCGCCGGTTTGTCGGCTTCGCAAACTTGGGCAAAATAGTTGTCAATGGTGATGACTTCACCATTGCTCAAGACCACGATCAGGTGATCGCCTTCTTGTTTCATTTCTACAACAGTATTTGCACCAATGCCCAGTTTCACCAGTACGTTTTCAGTGCCGGGCAGGCTCACTTCTGTGCCTTTGGTTTGCAATACAACCTTCGCGCCGGCGCGCGAAATGACTTCGATGTTGACCATGGAGTATCCCCTCTCAAGCCTAAATAAAATTAAGCAAATAACCAGTTAATAAATAAAAACAAATATTTAAATTTCATTTTTTACTTAGTTAGCAATACGGCAATACCGTAACTTTCTAGTACAGTAGTGCGGTAATACAATAATGAAATTATTTCGCATGGCAAACTGTAGCAAAAAATTAGGCTTTGCGCTCTATTTTTTAGAACTTGAATTCTAAAAACTTTATTCACAGAAATTTACTTTACAAACAAATGTTTATAAATGTAATGATATTTCAATTGGCTTTTTTTAAATAAGTCTATTTTTTGCACGCATGGGGGGGGGGTAAGTATTTGTTTAATATATTAAAATATTTTAAAAGATGTGGTAGCTAATGCAGCCGTCAAAAAATACAGGTTGAAAAAACAGCAAGTGTAAAAATACTCATAAAAGAAAACGCATTGTTCTTTACAATAAAAAACAATAAAATACTAAATTGTATTTTTAAATGTTATTGATAGCTAGACGGAAATATCGGTTTGCCTGATCAAAAAACCGCTCAATCCTGTTAAGAATTAAGCGGAATAATCAGCAGCACTTCAAGAAGTTCACGCAGCAAATTTTCACGGCACAAAATCCGGTATTTCGGTTGCCAAAAAGGCATTTGAAAAATACCCAACCATAAGCGGTTCAGTGCTGACGCAGGTTACCGCAAGACTTTTGAGGAAAATATCGCTGACCAATTGGGCATTGGCGTTGATATTTCTGCCCGAATCACGCCTGAATGACTTACTTTGTTTAGGCGTTATTAAACATAGGTTCTTAGACAGTTTATAGGTGATTTAAACGCTATTGCCGATTGATTCACTCGCATTGTCAGAACGTTTTTCTTCAGGGAAAAACCTCGTTAAAGCACACATTTCGCCCTTAACGAGGTTGTTTGATTATTAATAAATTTTCCGCCTGTTGCCGACTTGTACCACCAAAACACGTAACGCACCGTCCTGAATATCGCAAATCACCCGATAATCACCAATTCGGTAACGCCAAAAATCGCCCAGTGATCCCGTCAATGCTTTATCTGTTTGCTGCGGATTATCCAGTATGGCAATGCGCGTATCCATGAAATCAACGATGCGGCAAGCGGTTTGCTTGTCCAGCTTGTGCAGTTGTTTCTTGGCAGTGTCAGTGTAGTCAATTGTCCAAACCAAGAGATTTCCTTATGTCGGCAGATGAATGAATCGGTTCATGCCCTTTGCGGACACGTTCCAATACTTCCGCAGCAAGGTAGTAATCCTCCGCTTCTTCTATTCCGTGTTCGATGATTTCGCGTAAGTAACTGCACATAAACCCGTCGCATTTCGGCAGCCCCTGCGCTAGTGCAGAATTCTCTGCAGATGAACCTGATACAGCTCATTTAGCATCTTAAAGCTCAGACCGGGGCGGGAATAGTTATTGATTTGTTCCGGTGCGTTTTGCAAATACGCTTCGCTGTAATTCAAAATGCTCCCACCGGGAATCATATTTAATATATATCAATTTAATTTTAATAAATAAAATTGAAACATGATTTTTAATAAACCAACAATTTAACCAACATATC
>NZ_JQKE01000128.1 GCF_000745895.1 Stenoxybacter acetivorans DSM 19021
GGAAACGGCGGCAATGATGTGATTTATGGCGGTGAGGGTGGTGATTACATTGTTGGCGATGTTCGGTCTTATGATGAATATTCCGGCGGCAATGATGTTTTATACGGTGAAGCGGGTGATGATTATTTAGAGGGCGGCGGCGGTGATGATTATTTGGACGGCGGCGAGGGCGATAATGATTTAGACGGCGGTTTCGGCAGCGATACCCTAATCGTTCGCGGCGGCGGCAGCAGTTTTTATACCGGCGGCTCAGACGGCGATGTGTTTCAAGTGTTCCGCAGCGGCGCGGACATGCAAAACGGCTTAGGCATACAAACCATTACCGATTTTGAAGCGGGTGATCGCATCTACCTGATGGACAGCAATTTGTCGGATTATGTTTTGGCGCACCAAGACTACGATTTAATCCTGTCGCTCAAGCAAGAAGACGATTCGGCAGACAGCAATCATCAGCTGATTTTACAAAACTATTTTTTGCTTGCCGATGATGACGATGCCTTCATTTTTGAAGCGGATAATCCGGATTCGGGGCGTTCACCGGCTGATTTGAAAGCATTGCTGGAACAGCAAAATACCGTTACCGGCGGCGAGGGTATTGATGAATTTATTATCAATGACACCACCAGCGGCACATATCGAATCGTTGGCTTCACCGCAGAAGATGCGCTGGTTTTTTCCAATGTGCATTTCAATGCTGTTATTAAGGATACGCTCGGTCATCTGATATTTGATTGGCAAATAATGCGCCAAGATAATGATTTGGTGTTTAAAAAGATTTACTCCCTCTGGTCGGTAATCGGAAAACATGACTACGAAATATTAACAGTAACCATGAAAGATTATTTTGCCGAGTACCCCGCCCCGAAAATTACCCTGCGCGGTACAGACGGTGATGATGTTTTACAGTCTCCAACTTATTGGTCGGGCTTGATTTTGGAGATAGATGGCGGTGAAGGCAACGATACCTTTAAAGACGCCTATATGGAACTCACCAAAAATCATTATTGGTTTGCCGAGGGGCATGGCAGCGATGTCTTGGCAGGCTGCAAGCTGGCGGTTTGGGATCAAGATGTACCGGGTTATTTTTCGCGCAACGAAACCACTGTATGGGTGGGTCTCAATGAGCAAGGTGAGATTATTTTTGGTTCAAGCGGTTTTGGTTCGTATTACGAACATCAAACCGGGCATTGGCAAAGTGATGAGATGCCCAGTGTGCAGGAAGTCATGGATTTCGACTTTCATCAGCTGATTTTTCAGGGAGCACAATCTGATAATGTGCAATGGACGCGCGATGGCGTTGATTTGCTGATTACGGCTTACGGCACACCCGACAGCGTCAGGGTGCGGTATTTCTTTGATATGTACGACTTCGGACCGCCTCTGCCCGTTCAAGTTGTTCCCCGCTATTCTTTTGTTTTTGACGACAAAACCGTAAGTGTATTCGACATCGCCCAAATGATTGATTTGGTAACCGAAAACGGCAGCGATCAAAATGACCTCTTATACAGCTGGATATTGGGCGGCGTGGTCAACGGCGGTGCGGGCGATGATTATCTAATCGGCGGCGCGGGCAATGTGGTTTTAAACGGCGGTGACGGCAACGACCATTTAATCAGCCGAATTGGCAAAACCACATTCATAGGCGGTGCGGGCAATGATGAATTGAGAAGCAACAGCGGCTTGGGTGATGTCTATCACTTTGGCAAAGGCATGGATAAAGACACCGTTTACGAGAGCACGAGTTTTGTGGATCT
>NZ_JQKE01000129.1 GCF_000745895.1 Stenoxybacter acetivorans DSM 19021
TCTTGACGCTGATAGGGCAGTAAACGGGTTCTTTTATGAATATTCATTACAGTATTTTCCTATAAATACTGTAAACAACGCTAGGAATTCTTACATGCACGCCTGTTTCATTGATATTTTGTGCGAATGATTAACAGCTGATGTCAAAATAACCTTTTAAAAGCCTAATGGGTTTCTGTTTGCTGAGCCGCAAACGGAGGCGGCAAAAAAGCGATGTTGCGCTCGATTAATGCGTGCTGCCATTGATTTAGGATTTGCTTCAATGCTTCTTTATCATGATCACGGGGTTTATCAGCCAGTAATTGCACCAATATGCCGCCTTGTGCTGCTTGTGCCAAAATGTTGATTTGGCGCAATATACCGCGATCGGGAACGACTTCTGCACGTATGCCCAGAAGCAGTTGGGCAGGTTCGGTTTGTAAGCGGCTTGCCAGATTTGCGGTGTCGCCGCGTTTATCTAATTTACCCAGATTAATCCAGTCTTGTCCCAGTGTGTGCAGATACCAGTCTTTATCATGCCACGAGGTGTCCAGCAATACTGCCCACTTGGGCGCATCGTTGAGGTGTAGCAATGGCGCAGTGATGGCAGCAACGGAAGGCACAGTGTCTGCATCAACCACGGTGTGTTGCCATTGTTGAATAATATTTTGATAATACGGTAGATTTAGAGGCAAGTGCGCCCGTTGTTGCCTCCACATCAGCCAACAAAATAACCACGCCGCCGCCCGAGGCAATATGCCGTAACAAAACACAGCCGCCAGCAGCAAGCCGCCCCAAGCACGTGCGGCGGCGGTATTGGCGATGGAGCGGCTGTGCAATACTGCTTCGGCATCCGGTACGGGGAAACTTAATTTTTCAGGCAGCCAAGATAAAGCCGCCACTAGATGCAACAGGCTTACGTCTGACAATAAAGTGCTTTCCCAATTGAATCCATATTGGCGCACCAATAGCAGCACACACAGTGCCAGCCACATGCCGCTGAGTGTACACAACCAAAAACGGTGACTGGTCATGCCGGCAAACCACCGCGCGGCGGTTGTTTGGGCTTGTTCTGCATATAAAGCGGCAATCGCCTGTCCGACAGGATCGCGCAGGCGCAACCATAATGCAGGGTTAAACACAAAACCGTTGCGGTGCACGGGCAACAACAGCAATATCAGCCACAGCAGCAGAGTCAAAGTATTCACGCCCAATGCCGACAGCAAAACATAGAAAAAATTCAGTTCACTGCCTGCCAATAAAGCCATGCTTGCCGAAAAACCACCGATTAAGCACAGCAGACTGATGCCCGATAACAGCCAGCGGGTATATTGTTGTATGCGTTGTAAACGTTGGTTTAACGCACCGTCGCGATCAATAAAAGCAGCGCGTTTCAGTAAACGGCTTTCCTTATCTGAATCGTCATGGCGCAATGCTTCGGTAATCGGTTGAGGGTCGGCGGCAAACACAAAGCGGCGCGTTTGCAATAAACGCACCAATTCAGTTAATTGTTGTTGGTCGGTTAGTATCATGGTGGCAGAAACGTGATTCTTCTTGCAATATTGCTTTATACACTTCACTTTTCGCTGCCGAATCGTGTTTGCTGTTTTGAAACAGACTGTGATTTAAGGCTGTGAAAGTGTTTTCAGGCAGCCTGAAGAGGGCGTTCAAAATTCTGTGTCAGTGTTAAATCCTACAGTTTGATTATATCATCGAGTCTTCCTTCGAAATAAATGGAAAGTTGGCTGACCGT
>NZ_JQKE01000130.1 GCF_000745895.1 Stenoxybacter acetivorans DSM 19021
AGACTACTTCCTCCAAGCCGATGCAAACAGCAATGGTTATTCCGGCGTACTCGGTATTGAATTGCAAACCCAAGAACAAAGCAAAGACGGTTATAAAATTTACAACGGCGATCAAAAACCACCGTTAAACAGCGACGATCCCAACTACAGGGGTGATTATCCCGATAATTATGATTGGTCGAAAGTACATTACGATACCGCCACCGGAGAACTGATTGGCGGTATTTTTTCGTCCGGATTTGCCGATGTGATTCGCGGTTCGGCAGAAAAAGATTTGATGCAGGGTTTTGACGGCGACGATGCCATAGACGGCGGAGATGGCGACGATATTATTTACGGCAATGAAGGTGATGATTTATTGGTCGGCGGCAGCGGTGCGGATCAAATTTACGGCGGCGACGGTAATGATTGGATTGCAAGCAGTTCATATTTATATATTGCGCGGCGAATTGGCGAGAAAGACCAATGGATACCGCCTCAAGATGCCAAGGAAATCGTTAAAGCCGGTCCATTATGGGGTATGTATGATAACGGCTATATAACAATTTGGTCGATCAGTGCCACTCAAACCAAAACCGATATAAGCGAAAGCGATATGGTTGTCGGCGGTAATGGTAATGACAATATTATCGGCGGCTGGGCAAATGATTATCTTCTGGGTGATGATTTTGAAGAGGGTGATAAAGACGGCAATGATTATATTCAGGGATTGGCAGGCGATGATGTGATTTACGGCGGCGGCGGTGATGATTTTTTAGAGGGCGACGGCACCACTGTCAGCGGTATCCTCAATACGGTAGCAGGTGAATATCACGGCAAAGATTATTTAGACGGCGGCAGCGGCGACGATGAAATCAGGGGCGGCGGCAATAACGATACCTTATATGGCGGCGACGGCGATGATTGGCTGGAAGGTGATGGTAAAGAAAGTGTTATTGCGGTTCAGTATCACGGCAACGATTATCTATACGGCGGCAGCGGCAATGACCATATGGCAGGCAACGGCGGCGATGATTGGCTGTTTGGCGGCGAAGGCGATGATGTGCTTTGGGGTGATGCTTCCGAGGGCAACAATCAATTAAACCAAACCCAAATCGGCAATGATTATTTATTCGGCGAAGCGAGCGATGATGAAATCTATGGCGGTTTCGGCGACGATACTTTGGACGGCGGCGCGGGCGATGATGAGTTATACGGCGGTCAAGGCAGTGATCAGCTGTATGGCGGCGAGGGCAACGACATTTTATTGGGCGATGATTTTGTTGAGGGCAATCAGCACAATCAAGACATGGCGGGCAATGATACTTTGTATGGCTATTACGGCGATGATGTGTTAAACGGTGGCGACGGCAATGAAGAAAATGCTATTAAAACTCTGTATCACGGCAACAATTATCTGGGTAGAGGCAGCAGTGTGGCATGTTGTTTGGAAATTGTGAAAAAGCCTAATTTTACCGTTGCATACCTAAAATAAAGGGGAGTAATATGCTGGAAAATGTTAAGCAGCATCGCGTTATCTATCTGTATCTTTGTGAGGATTGGGTAATGTATTCGATGAACCAAAATTTACTAGACAGGCTGCCTGAAAGCATGGGACTGGGTTTCCGCGCTTTCAGGCAGCCTGTTTGTGCTTAAAAACACTAACTGATGATTTGTTCACACAATGAAAAAATATTTTTCTCATTTGCTTCTCCCGCTGATAC
>NZ_JQKE01000131.1 GCF_000745895.1 Stenoxybacter acetivorans DSM 19021
GTTTGGATTTATCCTGATGGTGAACTATCATGGTCTATGGATGCAGCAAATATGGATGACCCTGAACCCATAGAAGAACTGCCTTGGATTAAAGCTGCACAATAATCTTAATTGTTTTTTAACTGTTTCAGGTAGCCTGATAACTTGTCTCAGGCTACCTGAAATTCCTATTTTGGGAGAGTGCAATGACTCGGGCTTGTATAGAACAAGATAATATTCAGCTAACTCTATCCAAAGCAGAAGCCCTAGTTTTATTTGAGTGGTTAGCAAGAAACTGGGAAAAAACACAATGGAATGTTGATGATATATTTATTCATCCTGCAGAAAAAGCTGTTTTGATAGACATAGAAGGATCGTTGGTTCCGTTGCTAGATGTTGTTTTTCGTGCGGATTATGACAAGATAGTAGAAAAAGCCTATCAGGATATTTATATGCAAAGTAATTAATCTTGAAATTTATTATTACTGATTTTAGGTAATTTATTTTAACATCAGCTACCTGAAAAATTGGAGTATTTCTATGCCCAATAATTCATGCTTGGTTTGTAATTTTACATCTGAAAAAAATTCGTTTACTCGTGGTAAATCTTGCCCTTGCTGCGGAGTAACATACGGATTTGAAGATACAACAAACGAAACCATAAAAATTTATCGTGCGTGCTGGATAGATAAAGGTATGCCTTGGTTTAACAAACAAGAAAAACCATCTGATTGGGAGCCTTTTAATCAGCTCAAAAAAATAGGGTTAAATTATTGTTCTGTTTGTTGGTTTCAATTTGAGACAGATTTTTTTCCTTGGGGAGAAGACGGTAGATCTCCAACTTTTACCATTTGCCCTTGTTGTGGCGTTGAGTATGGTTATGAAGATTCATCATCACAAGGTATTAAAACTTATCGAAAAACATGGTTAGAACAGGGAGCAAACTGGTTAAATATTACAGAAAAGCCTAAAAATTGGAATTCTGATATACAATTAAAAAGAATAGAAAATAATTAAATTTAAAATTATCATTATGTTATTTTCAGATAGCTTGATTGATTTTTAAGGTTACCTAAAAATTAATCCTAAAAAATAAAGGAAAAAAACCTAATTCGGATAAGAGACATATTGCTACCGTAACGGGCAACGCCCGTAATCCTGTTCCCGTATTTCAGGGTGTATCAGAAGCCAATATCAAAGAATATACTGCTCATTTAATGAAAGAAATTGGTGGAAATGGGAAGTTGCCAGACGCAATATCTGTAGGACCTGGAAAGTGGCGTCATACCTATAAAAACCCCAAAACAGGTCAATCCATTAATTTACGGAATTTCTCCAGCAGTGCCGATTCAACCGGTGCGAAATGGACGATTGATTTTAGTGGAAACCCTACATTTGGTTTAAAACCTAACGGGAAACCTGTAAATGCTGAAATTAAATTTAAATGATTTTATTCAAACATTATCGAAAGATGATATAGCTAAAATAGAGCAATTTTTACCGGGTACTCCTGAAGATTTTAATTACTCCAGTGGATTATGGATTCTTTGGGGAGATATGGATTATCTGGGTAAAGAAAAACAAAAGGCAGTATTTCTATACACCTTATATCGTTTACTGGAAACCAAACTTGCCTGTTTAGGCTGTAATAATC
>NZ_JQKE01000132.1 GCF_000745895.1 Stenoxybacter acetivorans DSM 19021
AGAAAGACCAAATCCGCGATATAGCGAACTTAGCGGCTGGCTTGGTTGGCGGCGTAACGGGCGGAGGTGTCGGTGCGGTAACGGGGGCTGTGGCGAGTGATAATGCGGTGGTGAATAATGAAGTATCACGAGTAGATCCTAATGTGATACCTGAAAAATTAAAAAATATTTTAGATAATGCAGGTATCACAGCAGAAGTTACGGCTGCACTAGGATTGGGAGGAAATGTTTCTATTACAATTAATCAAGATGGAACGGCTACTATAACCACATCACTTACTACCGGTGCTGGGTTAGGGGCATCTGTTTCTGGCGGGTCTTCTACAGCCAGCCGTCCTGATGGTGCATTTATTGAAATATGTGGAGGCGGAGGCGGAGGTATTGGTGTTTCTGCATGTTATACATCTGCACTTCAAAAAAATGCATTACCTATTTTAAATATAAAAGGTGGTATAAATGTAGGATTTCATTTAAATTCAAATATCGGATATCAAAAAACTATAAAAATTAAAAAAGGAGCAGCTCAAGAAATTAATCCTTATAATTCTTATTATAAGCCGATCTATCAAATTTTGCCGCAAGACTGGAAGTGACATGATTAATATTATATTATTTGTTTATTTTTCTTTTGGAACTCTATTGATTTTTTTGCATTTTTATTTTGCTTTTAAATTAGGAAAAGCAGAAAACAAGATTAATTCTTTTTTTGATATATTTGATATTAGATTTTCATTTTTTATTATAAAAGCCAATTTTGGAATAATACCTGTAAAAAATAAAAATATACTAATGGTTGAAAGAATAATATTTTTTATATTTTTAGGTTTATTTATTGCGGTATTCTTAGCTATATTTTATAAATTTACTTTGAATTTATAAAATATACATAGCTCTTACCACTTTAAGTGTAAGCGGCGGTGCAGACGTCAATGTTCAAAAAGAAGAGAGCTGGCAGCAACGCGATGAAGCATTAAAGGCATTGGAAGACACCCTCACGCCGGAGCAATGGGAAGAATATCGCGGTAAGACCAAAAATGGCTACAAACCGGAATACTTACAGCAACAGCTGGGCAATAATCACCCCTTGTGGCAAAACTACGCACAGGCAGACCGGCTGTACCAACAAACCGAACAGCAATACGGCACCGGCAGCCCTTATCAACGCGCCGCTCAAGCCTTGGCAGCCCTGGCGGGCGGCATTGCCGGCGGCAACCTCAGCCAAGCGGCAGCCGGCGCCGCCATGCCTTATGCCGCCAACCAAATCGGTCAGTATTTTAATGGTCAAGAACCAACGGCAGCGAACGAAGCGGCACGAATCTTAGCCCACGCCGCCTTGGGCGCAGCGGCGGCATACCTCAGCGGCGGTGCAGACGCGGCAGTGAGCGGCGCGGCGGGTGCGGCGAGCGGCGAAGTCATGGCAAAAATCGTTCACGAAACCCTGTTTGGAGACAAACCGACCCAAGAATTAACCGAAACCGAGAAAGACCAAATCCGTGATATAGCGAACTTGGCGGCTGGATTGGTTGGCGGCGTAACGGGCGGTGGTGCCGGTGCGGTAACGGGGGCTGTGGC
>NZ_JQKE01000133.1 GCF_000745895.1 Stenoxybacter acetivorans DSM 19021
CAGTATTTTCCTATAAATACTGTAAACAACGCTGGGATTTCTTACATGTAACCGGTGTTTATTTGTGGCACAGTCAGAAGCAAGCAGCCATGCCTCAAGTAGCATCTCAAGCCACGTATTCGAGACATACAGGGCTAATGCAACCTATCAATGGCAATACCCCTCAAAATCAGCCAAATGTTTGTGCTGATTGGGCAAAAACCTTACCCCCTAATTACAAACTCTATGCCGGCGGAGCGTATGCCGGAATGAAAACCGATATTGTCATTGACGACAGTAATGATGCCGCCTCTGTTTTTCAGGTTGCCGTATATGAAACCGATCAGCCTATAGTATTGATTTTATCTGCCTATAAACCATCTATTTGGCGCATCAAATACGTACCGGGTGCCAAGATTGCTGGCATTATTACGTCTGGAGCACACAAACAAATCGTTGATGGCGCACCCATACAAACTCAAATCTATGACATCGGACAAGGTGGTCAATATAATTGCGGTACTGCGATTTCTGGGATCAAAAATAACGGTCCGACGCTGAATCATTTAAGCCAAACCATTTTCAATCGCAGTCCGGATCAGGTACTAAGCACGGATAACGGATTTTTAACCATTGGCAATGCAAGCAATCAAGCTCAATTATTCGATGGCGGGACATTGTCATTACCCAAACACAGTTTCCCTTCAAAACAAATCGGACAAGGTTCACCGACATCAACACAAGTTCCTGCCAATGCTCTCCAACAATACCACAGAAGCGATCTTCCTCGCGCAGGACAACAAGGTTTGAATGACTATTTACGGCAAGGAAAACTTCGGCTAATGAATCAATCCGATAGCCAAAAATGGCAAGCATTAACCGGCAATACGATTAATTCCGGACCGGGCAGAATGGTTTATGTCATCACAGGTGACATTACTATTCCGGCAGGTTTATATGGTGCAAATTCCGTTACCTTTATACTGGGAAACGGAGTTCCTTTTCCCAAAGGGGATTTGGGGCATTCTGCTTTGCTGGATTTTAATTCCGGCGGTTGCATGGGTGCTACTTGTGGAATGCCGTCAACACAAACTAGTCCCTGAAATCGTTGTTTTGAGAATGAGAATACCCTTGTGAACGCATCAAATAGCTCACAAATATAGCTAAAAACTATTAAATTTTTCAAAACAATTAGCCAAATAAACCATTCAGCCGAAACAAGTACCATACTCAATTTGAACAACACATCAATGTCGTTTTGTACCGCTCCGCTTTTCTCATGAGGCTGAATATTCTGGGAGAATTCAATTATGAATGAAAAACTATTCCCCAAAAATTAAAGAACACACAGCACGCTTATATCAAGAGTAGCAGCATCAGGCACAGCAGACTGATCAATAAGGATTCTTCCAGCCAATGTGCGACACTGATGAAAAACATAAATGAACAACCTCACCGCAGAGCAGTGAGGTTATCCTCTAAAATAATTTCATTACAAATCATTATATGTAAGAAATCCCAGCGTTGTTTACAGTATTTATAGGAAAATACTGCAATGAACATTCATAAAAGAACCCGTTTACTGCCCTATCAGCGTCAAG
>NZ_JQKE01000134.1 GCF_000745895.1 Stenoxybacter acetivorans DSM 19021
CCATAAATCACTTAACGGAGCGACACCATACGAGGTACTAGAGAAATATTTTTATTTTGATGAAAAGTGTAAACAACGCGGATAATTCTTACATTTTAATCAATAAATATTTGTCGCATATTGTTATCTTTTGCTAAGATATGAATTCTGAAAAAACATTGCTTTGCGAAAATTGGGGGTTGATATGGTGTGCAAAAAATTCAAAACGGTGTGTCTGTTGGTGTATCTGGTAATGATGCAAACGGTGGTGTGGGCAGCTGTTTTACTGCCTGACTTCGCTCCACCTGAAAGAGGACAGCAGGTGGTGATTAATGTTCCTCAGTTAAAATTATTTTTGTATCAAGACGGTGTGTTACTGAAAAGCTACGATGTGGCAGTGGGGACGAATCGCACCAAGACACCATTAGGCGAATACCATATCGGCGGCAAAGCCTATAAGCCCACTTGGGTGGTACCGAAAAGTATTCAAAAAGAAATGGAAGCCAAGGGTCAAGAAGTATTGAAAACCGTAAAATACGGCGAGCCCAGGCATCCTTTGGGTCCTGTTTTTGTGCGGTTGGGTGATCCGAAATTGGGGCTGGGTATTCACGGCACCAATGCACCCGCCAGCGTACCCGGTGTACGCAGTCATGGCTGTGTTCGCATGAAAAGCCCAAATGCTTTGGATTTTGCCAAATCGGTAGAAAGCGGTTCTGATGCTTCGGTGATTTATCAATTAGCGGGTTTAAATGCTGATGATGCTGAAAATTTGTGGCTGGCTGCGTATCCTGACCCGTATTTTCAAAAAAACTTGGACAAAACCGCGTTAATTAATAGCATTAATGATTGGGCGCAAAATAGGGGTTTAACAGTTGATCATAAGTTGGTTGCATTGGTGTTGAAAAACCGAAGCAGTAAATTGAATTGCATCACGTGCAACGGCAAACAATCGGTTTCAGGCAGCCTGAAAGCCATTAATTGGCAAAGCGGGCTGGGTACATTGGTACAAGCAAAACCGATAGAAGAAACACCTGAGCTTTTACCGGGGTTTGGACATGAGGTATTGCCGGAAGGAGATAGTGTGGAAGTGGAAACAGAAGCTGCGGCAGAGCCGGTGTCATCTTTTGCTGTACCCGTAATACGGGAACAGAAGAGCATACCTGTATTGCCGATAAAAGCTCGCCCTTTGTTTCCGGAGCAATAGTTATTTTTGCACAACTTTTAAAGTGGGTTGATGTTTTAATCTTGCGGGTGTGTTCCATTGCAGTGAATGCATAATGGAGCACACAAAGCTGAATTTTCGGCGGAATCAGTATTGGCTTTAAAAAGTAAAAAATCAAAAGAAATTTTAATACACGGACTATATTTTGGTCTATTTCCGGTGCTAATGCTTGCTGATCGCGGGATATTTTCTAGGGATTTTTTTGCGTCAATCTTGGGAACATTGGATCGCCTTTATTCTGCTTGGATTTATCGGCGGGAAAATGATAAAAGACAGTTTATCAAAAGAGAAAAAAGAGCAGGGCAATCGCATGAAAGATTTAACACAGTTTCAGTAGTTGCTCACGGTAATTATCAGAGGTAGCCGCCAGTAATCGCTGTACTTTAATGCC
>NZ_JQKE01000135.1 GCF_000745895.1 Stenoxybacter acetivorans DSM 19021
CTTGACGCTGATAGGGCAGTAAACGGGTTCTTTTATGAATATTCATTGCAGTATTTTCCTATAAATACTGTAAACAACGCTGGGATTTCTTACACATAAGTGCTTGGAAACAACACCTACAAAGGTAAGCTGTTTTAGATCATTGCCATGTTGTTCTGCATAGCTTAGGGTGTTATTCTATCCACTGTGATTGATAATATTGCAAGCATTTGTGCATGCAATATTAACATTTTTTAGAACCCATAAATTCAGGCAGCATTGTTGCTTGATTGTTTTTTTACTTTTTTAAGACATGATGACAAACACTGCACACTTATTTTTGCCGCGAGGTCCCGTGATGGCGGACGTTGCTGCTTTTCAATTAACGGAAGAAGAAAGACAGCGGTTAAGCCACCCCGCTATCGGCGGCGTGATTTTATTCAGACGAAATTATGCCTCCCGTGAACAAATCACTGCTTTGATTGCCGAAATCAAATCGCTGCGTACACCTGCGCTGATTGTTGCGGTGGATCATGAGGGCGGCAGGGTGCAGCGGTTTATCGAAGGCTTTACGCGGTTGCCTGCCATGCGGGTGTTGGGTGAATTGTGGGATAAACAAGGTGAAGAAGTTGCCGTGAATGCTGCCGAAAATGTTGGTTGGGTATTGGCGGCAGAGCTACGCGCTTGCGGCGTGGATTTATCGTTTACACCGGTATTGGATTTGGACTGGGGCTGCTGCGCGGTGATTGGCAACCGCAGTTTTCACGCCGATCCTGCGGTGGTGTCGGCATTGGCATTGGCATTGCAGCGCGGGTTAAATAAAGGCGGAATGCGCACTTGCGGCAAACACTTTCCCGGACACGGCTACGTAGCGGGGGACAGCCATTTTACTTTGCCCGAAGATAATCGCGGTTGGGCGGAATTGTGGGAAAACGATATTCGGCCGTTTCAGGTATTGAGTGATCATGGCATGGCAGCGGTGATGCCTGCTCATGTGGTTTACTCAAACATTGATGATCAAGCGGCAGGATTTTCCCGTTTTTGGTTACAAGACGTCTTACGCAAACGCATGGGTTTTGATGGGGTGATTTTTTCCGACGACTTAACCATGGAAGGTGCAAGTGGGGCAGGCGATGTACGCGAACGCGCTCGTTTGTCATTTGAGGCGGGTTGTGATGTGGTGTTGGTGTGCAATAAACCGGATTGGACAGATGCTTTAATCAAAGACTTTGCGTATCCGCATAATGACAAATTAGCCATGCGCTGGCAGCGCATGGAAGGAGAGGGGCAAGCTGCCGATTTTGTGCAGATGATGGCTTTGCCTGATTTTCAGGCAGCCCAACAACAAACCGCCTTGCTGGCAAGCCCAAATGATTTGGCAGGCGGTGTGAAAGTGGGTGAAGCATTTTAACGAGTAGTATTAATCGGTAGGCAGCTGAAAAAACAGGCTGCCTGAAATAATTAGTCGCTCCTGAATTACCGGCAAGTGATTGAAAATATACAATAAATACTGATTTTATGTTATAATTCACTGCAATAAATCTGTTCAAAC
>NZ_JQKE01000136.1 GCF_000745895.1 Stenoxybacter acetivorans DSM 19021
GGATTTGGTTCAGCCAATGAATTATTCTCTTTAACCGATTTGGGCGTTGCGGTTTTAAATTTGGATTACAAAAACACCAATACCCAATTAAAAGGAAATAACACCTTAGCGCAAACGGGTAATTACCAAACCGCCGACGGCGAAACCCGATTAATGGGTGATGTGAATTTCTCATTTAATGCTTTATACAGCCACTATACAGAACACATTGAATTAACCGAGCAGCAACAGCAAACCGCCAATTTACAAGGCATGGGTCGTGTGCGTTATCTAAATTTGGAAATTAATAATAAGGCTGCCTGAAAATATTTATAACAGTATTTTCAAGCAGATTTATTATAACCTTTGTAACTATTATAAATTTAAATAACTAAAAAATTTTAATAAAGAATAAAAAATAATTTGTGGTTTTTTGTTAATATGATAATATAGTAATCAATAAATAGTTACTAATTTTTCTAGGGGTGGAAAAACTAATTTTTGATGTTGTTTTATTATTTGTATTATCACCGTTATACTTATTGATAATAGATAGGTGTTAGGGTTGTATAATATAATATAATAGTATGTGGTATAGCTGTGCTATTATTTTTTAAAAAAAAGCAAACATGACTTAGTTCAGCAGATTTTAGGCAATTAGCCGTAGTTTTTCCAGATAGTCATTTTGAAAAATTTAATAATTTAGCTATATTAATGAACAGTAATCATGAAGCCTTTTGGAAGTGTATTTAAAAAAACAGATGATTTTGATATGATTAGACTGGAAATAAATTTGAAATAATTTATCAAGGATTTTAAATGAAAACAGAAACTCATCACGCTATTAGGACGTTATTGGTTCTGCCAAGTATTTTAGCTTACTCTGCTGTAATTGTTTATTTTTTAAAAGATATTAGTCGTGGCGACACGGAAGCAATGAGTAATATAGCTCAATTCAACATGAGATTGGGTTTGTTTATGGCATTTGTCATGTTTATTACAATCAAATTAAGAGAGTTTATTTTTTATAAATTTTACCAAAATAAAGCAGAATACTTGGATATAGCAGAAAAAATATTAAAGATAGATAATATAGTTTTTTTAAGAATTTTAACCTATATCGCTGATTTTTTAATTAGTTGTATGCTTGGAAGTATGCTATGGGTTATTGCTTTGGCAGGTTTTGGTACTAAATTGTTAAAGTAGGTGCGGTGTTTATCATTTTTTATTTAGGAGAATTTAGATTATGGCTACAAGTTCAATCATTAATTGGGGTGGTAATATTGCTGATATTATTGGTCTTACTCAAGACGTACAACAAGTAGAACAATATGCTCGCAATGGTGGCACGAAACTTGACGGGTTAAATACCTTTGTTTCCGGTCTTTCAATAATGGCAACAACAGCATCGTGGGGCGCAAGTATAACTGGCAGCCCATTTGTATCAGGTGCTGTCTACCAACTTAACGGTTCTATTGCTTCAGCCTCTCTTGCCTTGGCTGGAGCCAATATTGATCAGGGAAATTATGCCGATGCCGC
>NZ_JQKE01000137.1 GCF_000745895.1 Stenoxybacter acetivorans DSM 19021
TAATTTTTAATCAATTTTTTAATCACTAAAATTTTAGGAGAATCAAAATGGCACTTACTAAAGAACAAGCTAACGCACTTCTTGCCAATGTTTCTGCTGATGAAGATTTGCGTAATTTAATTGCTCAGCTTGATGTTACCGGCTCAGATTCTACTACCTTGCTATATAGTAACAGCATAGTGAATAGCAAAAAATCATAGAATATAGCCATTTACAAAAGCATTTTCTGTAAAATATTTTCGCAAATGGCTTGATAAACAAAAACGGCACACTGCTTGAGCAATATAAATCAAGGATTTGGTTGTTTACCACACTTTAAATAAAGGATATGTATTATGGCTTTTGTGAATGAAATTGTTTCTGAAGAAGATATTCAGAAATATGGGCTTGATGAGCTTATGAGTGATTTTAATCCTTTTAGCCTTTATTGGAGAAAAAATATTAAAGAAAGACCTTCAACTTTCAGACATGCTTGGACGATAGATCGTGAGCGAAATATTTATTTTATGTTGGTTAAAAGAATAGATGAAACAGGTCCAAGCGGGCGTCCTGAGCCAACAAATAAAAGTATTTTTATACTTGACTTTCAGGGAAGACGCGTGTGTATTACGGTTGAACGTGCTTATTGTTCACCTTCTTTCTCAGATAACCCATTTCAGATTGTGTGGGATTTGTTAGAAATAGATGCTTCAGCTGTACCGAAAATGCCAAAAACTGAAGTAATTGATATTCTTAAAGAAGCACTTTTGGTTTATGGTTATGAAGGTGCTAAGTATCAAAAAGTTCCCAACACTGTTGTCAAATTCAATTTTTAATTATTAAAATTTTAGGAGAATCAAAATGTCCCTTACCATGACAGAAGCCAATGCACTTCTTGCTAATGTTTCTACTGATGAAGATTTGCGTAATTTAATTGCTCAGCTTGATGTTGCCGGCTCAGGTTCTACTACATTGCTATACAGCGGCGATATAGTGAGCGGGGGAAAAGCGCATGATATTGCTTTAGAGTTTTCGGAGCAAAATGCAAATATACGTATTATTGATAATACTGAAGCGGGAAAATTTCTTGACTATAAAACAAATGAAACTTTGGGATTAAAGTTAAGAGAATTATTCGGTCCCGAATTTGAAACTCGCGGCAGTACCGGCAACAAATTCCTCTACGGCGAAAACGATGGCACAGGTGTTTGGGCTTCAACTTCCCAACGTTTTGTTGGCGAAGCGGTTGGCGAAGTTCGGGTATTGGGACCGGGTGCGTCTGCTTCAGGCGTTTTTGCTTTGGTTGAATTACCCACGTTGTTAAAAAATCCCAATATAACCGCCGTTGAAGGCATTGATATTCAGGATTTACGCGCACTTGAAGCCAATGGTGAAAATATTCTTAAATACATTAAAGATGTCTCGGTTTTTCATACGGTTTCTTGTGATTTAAAAATCACAGAAATAAATGGTCAAATGGTTTTAAGCGGTGCAGATGATTATCTTTACAGAATAACCGATGTTGA
>NZ_JQKE01000138.1 GCF_000745895.1 Stenoxybacter acetivorans DSM 19021
ACGCCGGGCTTTGATGCTTGTGCTATTTCTACCATACCCGCCAACGCACTGGCTCCGGCTAACAAATTACTTGCCGCATCGGCATAATTGCCTTCTTTGATATTGGCATATGCCAAAGTTGAAGAAGCAGAAGCGACTGCGCCATTGAGTTCGTAAGCCGTAGCAACAAGAAACATACCCTCAGGAGTTACTCCCTTGCCATTAATAACGCTTGCTAATACTGATGAAGCGGTTGCTGCCATAGATAAAGCAGCAACTACTGTATTTAAACCATCTAAATTTGTACCACCATTTTTAACATAGTTATTAATTTGCTTGGCATCATTATATAAAGACAAAGCATCTTTTAACTTACCAGTAGTTGCATTTGCAAAAGACATATAAAACTCCTAAAACAAAAAATTAGCTTAAATAATTATTGAAACTTAATTATCGAATTTTTGAACCCATGCCCAAAAAGGTAAATATCCAAATAAAACCAGCACATAAAAACCAAGCACAGATAATGGAAACATAACTCATTATTTTTAAAAAATTATTATCATCCATATGCCAATCATCTGGTTTGTTTGGTTTTATTTTATCATATAACCAATTTCTTATTTTTCCGATCATAATACCAAATCCGCCAATAGTAAGGCATACCTTAATATGTAATCCCATAAATTCACGCATAGCCTCCATGTTATTTCGATCAATATCCTTTAAAGAATAAACTACTACCGCAGAATAAAAGATAATACACGGAAAAAATAGCATTACACGTACTACACCATGATCTATTTTCATAAAAATTCCTTTTCTGCTGAATACTTCAATTATCTGTTTTTCATCTAAATAATCACAAATTATTTTTTGCTCTTTTTCAGGATTTTTTAGTTATTTAAATTCGCAATAATTGCTTATGTTATAATAAAGCTGCCTAAAAATACTGTTATAAATATTTTCAGGCAGCCTAATTAATTACTAATTGCCAACCATAATGATCCTGTTGACACAATTGACACCGTGGAAACAAATGTATTTAACCCATCCAGCTTCGTGCCACCGTTACGAGCGTATTGTTCCACTTGTTGAACATTTTGAACAAGACCAACAACATCAGCAACGTTGCCGCCCCAATTGATAATTTTACTCATAACTTAATTCTCCTAAATTAAATAAAAAATGATCAAAACTACATCTATTTTAATTAAACAATCTTGCACCAAAGCCAACAAAAGCTATCATCCATATAAAACAAGCTATTAAAAATCCAGAGAAAATATCAACGATATAATTTATAACTCTTAAAAATACTACTTCATCCATTTTTAATATTTTTTTTTCTATATCTAAATAATCTTCTTTATATTTGATAAAATTTATAAAAAATAAAATCTCTTAGTTTTATTAAAATAAATGAAATAAATAAAATAAAAAATGGAAATCTCATGTTGGCTTGTGCAATATATCTCATTTTCTCTATATCATC
>NZ_JQKE01000139.1 GCF_000745895.1 Stenoxybacter acetivorans DSM 19021
GGGTTTCGCCGTAATTGACATCAGTAAATTGAACAATATCATCATTCGAATAACCGCCGCTGTGGTCATAAACCGTATCTTGTCCGTGTCCTTTGGCAAACAGATAGGTATCGCCATGATAACCACCCGATAAATAATCGTTACCCGCACCGCCAATCAGCGTATCCGCACCGCTGCCGCCGTAAAGTTTGTCGTCGCCTTCTCCGCCGTCCAGTAAATCATCTTTATTGGCTGCCTGAATGGTATCGTTGCCCAATCCGCCGTAAATATTGACTTTGTTCTGCCATGAACTGAGGTTAATATTGTCATCGCCGCCTGTGCCGTGCAACGTGAAACCCATATTTTTTAAATCAGCTAAGCGAAAGGTTTGATCTTGAAAAATAAACGTTTCAATTTCATAGTAGCTGCTATTAAAAAACTGTTGAATACGAACGCTGTCGCCGCTTTGCTGATTGGCAATAATTAAATCATAGTTGTCTTTGTGCCAACGGGTTTCGCCATAATTGACATCAGTAAATTGAACAGTGTCATCACCCACGATACCGCCGCTGTGGTCATAAACCGTATCTTGTCCGTGTCCTTTGCTGAACGAATACGTGTCGCCATGATAACTGCCTTCTAAATAATCATTACCCGCCCCGCCAATCAGTGTATCCGCACCACCACCGCCGTAAAGTTTGTCATCGCCTTCTCCGCCGATGATTACATTGTTGTTGTCGTTGCCGTTGAGGGTGTCGTTTTGATCTGTGCCGAAAACAATGCCGATTTTGGTTTGCATATCTTTGCTGATTTGGTTCAGCCAATGTTTAGTGAGTTGATGTTGCTCGGCGTATTCAATCATTTGCGCCAGCAACGGTGTCGCCGCCTGCCACTGTTTGCCGATGTTCGGCTGATAGAATAGGAACTCAGCCAAATCCACAAAGGCTTTTTCGGGGTTCTCTGTGAAAATTTGGTTGAACTTCTCAGTGATGCCGCTGTAATCCAATTCAAATTGATCGTTTTCAATGACAAAGCCGATTTCATACAAATAAGGCTGTAAACGGGTTTGAAACAGCAGGTTTTGATAAATTTGCTGACCTAACTTATCGTAGGTTTTGGTAATCGTGGATTTCAAATATTCCACATCGGCTTTGCTGCCCACATAGAATGTACCGCCGGTTTCTCCGGTAAACGCATTTAATACGCTCACTTTTTCAGACAGCAAAACCAATGCTTGATGATCATTGATATTGATTTGAAAATCTTTTAATGCCCCTGCTTGAGCGGGTGTCAGCCCTTTGCCTTCGTTACTGGTTTTGGCACTGAACGGCATCATCAAATAAGTACGGTTGGCATTGAATTGCGGATCGGTTTTTGCCCATGCGTTGATAAGGTTGTCCAGCAAAGCA
>NZ_JQKE01000140.1 GCF_000745895.1 Stenoxybacter acetivorans DSM 19021
AACATCGAAGTATTGGCAATTGATCCGAGCGGCGAACAAGCGGCGCAAACATTTGCTTTGGCAATTCAATCAGGTAACCACGCTCCCGCAGTCGGCACGCTGATTGATGCACAAACCCTCACCGAAAACAGCGAATGGACATTCAGGCTGCCTGAAAACGCTTTCACCGACCCCGACGGCGATACCCTGACTTACCGCATTAACGCTGCACCCGCGTGGCTGCACTTTGACGAAGCCACCAAAACCCTCAGCGGTACACCGCCCAAAGGCAGTGTCGGCAGTCTGAGCATCGAAGTATTGGCAATTGATCCGAGCGGTGAACAAGCGGCACAAACGTTTATTTTGGAAATTCAATCAAGCAACCACGCCCCCGAAATCGGCGTTTCATTAAACCCGCACACCGCCGAAACAGACAGTACATGGACGTTTACATTGCCTGAAAACGCATTTACCGATGAAGACGGCGATCTGCTTAACTTAACCGCAACCTTGGAAAACGGCGAAGCATTGCCTGAATGGCTGCACTTTGACGCAAACAGCCGCACCTTCAGCGGCACCGCGCCCGCAGAAGCCATTGGCAATCACAGCATTCTGATTACCGCAAAAGATCTGCACGGCGCGGCGGTTTCCCAAACATGGACGCTGGCAATTCAAGCTGCCGATAATCAAGGAACAGGAAACGAAGGCACAGACGGCGACGATACCTTAAGCGGCGGTAGCGGCAATGATGTTTTAAACGGCAAAGGCGGCAATGATTTTCTGGAAGGCGGTGACGGCGATGATATTTTAAACGGCGGCGATGGTGATGATGTTTTATACGGCGATGCCGGTGATGATGAATTACATGGCGGCAGTGGAGACGATTATCTTGACGGCGGCGATGGCAATAATGTTTTAGACGGCGGTGATGGCAATGATGCTCTGTATGGCAGCGCGGGTGATGATGAATTACATGGCGGCAGCGGTGATGATTATCTTGACGGTGGCGAGGGCAATAATAATTTAGACGGCGGTAGCGGCAGCGATACTTTAAATATATATGGCGGCGGCAACAGTGTTTATAGCGGCGGTGCAGGCGGCGATGTGTTTCAAGTATTCCACCGCGGCGCGGGCATACAAACCATTACCGATTTTGAAGCGGGCGATTGTTTGTATTTGATGGGCAGTAATTTGTCTGATTATGTATTGGCGCGCCAAGGTGATGATTTAATCCTGTCGCTGAAACAAGAAGATGGTTCAGCAGACAGCAATCATCAGCTGATTTTACAAAACTATTTTACTCTGGCAGGCAATGCAGGGCAATCGCATGAAAGATTTAACACAGTTTCAGTAGTTGCTCACGGTAATTATCAGAGGTAGCCGCCAGTAATCGCTGTACTTTAATGC
>NZ_JQKE01000141.1 GCF_000745895.1 Stenoxybacter acetivorans DSM 19021
CTGTTTTAAAGTCGAATATGGGGTTGTTCATGTGTTGTCTCCTATTTGGAATAGTTTAGGGGATTGACACAGATTTTTGAACACTACCTCAATCCCCTCAATAAATCCGCTCAATTGGATTAACTTGGTTCAATTTGTGCGGTTGCTATTTGAGAATAATTTGGCAGATTAAAAAATGAGCTGTTGTGCCCCAAAAAATTGAACCCGATGATTTAAATAGGCAGCATAAATAAACTTCACCTATGGAATTTATCCACCAACCCTATATTGGCCGCTTCGCACCCAGCCCCACAGGTTTATTGCATATTGGCTCTTTGTTTACGGCAGTGGCTTCATTTTTAGATGCGCGCGCCCACAATGGGCAATGGCTGGTGCGCATTGAAGACCTTGATCCGCCGAGAGAAATAAACGGTGCAGCTGCCGCCATTTTACGAACACTCAACGCGTTTGGTTTGGAGTGGGACGCGGAAGTCGTGTATCAAAGCCAGCGGCATCACCACTACCAAGCCGCGCTTGAGCGATTACAACAGCAAAATTTGGTTTACCCGTGTTTTTGCAGCCGAAAAATGGTGCAGCACCATGCAGTCAGAATGGGTATGGATGGCGCGGTTTACGGCGGTATTTGTGCGGGGCTGCCATTAAACAGGCTGCCTGAAAATGATAAATTACCCGCTTGGCGGTTGCGTACACCCGATGCGGTTATCGGTTTTGATGATGCCATTGTCGGTCATTATCAGCAAAATCTGGCGCACGACATCGGGGATTTTATTTTGCTGCGAGCCGATGGCTTGTGGGCGTATCAATTGGCGGTGGTGGTTGATGATGCAGCACAAGGCATCACACACATCGTGCGGGGGCAAGATTTATTGGTGTCTGCACCGCGCCAAATTTATTTGCAGCAATGCTTGAATCTCCCTACGCCGCATTATGCTCATTTGCCTTTGCTCACCAATGCACAAGGGCAAAAATGGTCAAAACAAACTTTGGCACCAATATTAAATATACGTCAAAGGGAAAATTTATTGCGTCAGGTGTTTGCTTACTTAAGGCTGCCTGAAGCACCTGAAGTCAATCACATTGAAGATTTATTGTTATGGGCTGTGCAACACTGGCAAATAACGAATGTGTCGGTAGGCTCAATCAATACGGAGAAAAGTGGATAATTTTTTTAAATTATTTCATCGAGTTATTTAAAACAGAAAAAAATTCCGAAAAAAACACATAAACCTGCTTGACGCTAGGCGGAGAGATGCGTATAGTTCGCTTTCTTCGCTGAAGCGACAAGGAAACACCGCTGAACATACTAGTTTAGTGTAAAACCCAAGCGGAAGCAACGCTCTTTAAC
>NZ_JQKE01000142.1 GCF_000745895.1 Stenoxybacter acetivorans DSM 19021
TGTAATAAAGTATGGGCACAATAAGCGTCTAAGGCTTCGGCGGGATTTTCTAAATAATGAATATTGATAAAATCGAAATCTTTTACCCAGTAAATACGTTGGCTATCATTATCAAGGACAACATACAATTGATCGCCTATCAAAGTATTGGATTCAGGCAGCCTGCTGTCTAAAAAACAACGTAATTGCTCAAATTTACCTTTGCCGTAAATATTGGGAATTTTTTCTTGTACACAAGGTACAATAGTTTTTTTCCATTTTTTATCAGCTACAGCAAAATAATGGCTAAATGCAGAAAACATATCATAAGGATCGGTAGGCAGTAATTTTACTACAAGTGGAGTAACTCCATCGGACACTCCCCATGAGCTGGTATTTTTAAACCATGAATTTTTAATTACGGGTGGTAAGCAATTATAATCATAATAAGCTGTCGGTGAGTCTGGCTTATATCGTACCCAGATTAATCTATTTTTTACCACTAAAAAACCAAAATGGTGCATTCTATTTACAGGGATATTAGGATTTGGTGGGAAACGCCACCAATAAAAACCCACATGATATTCAGAAGCATGCTCTGCTAAAACAGCATAGCTTAATGGTTGTAACAAACGTAATGGTTCAATTAAAAATGGTGTTCCGCCTAATTTTAGAATATTTAAATCAGAACGCTTCTCATCGCTACTTTTATTGATATTTTCTCGAATATAAGAAAGTTCTTTGTCTTTAACTTGATTAATATTAGTAACAATATAATCAAATTCTTGCAGTGCTTCTCCATACGTAAAAACATGTCCGCTCATGATTTAATTCCCTCTTGATTTGTTAATTATATCTTGTATTTTAGCTCTCATTTCGTCTTGAGCTTTACTTAGATATGCTTTATATTCAGAGCTAATGGGGTCGCCTTTCCAAGTTTTCCAGCCCTTCCCTGGTTCAAATTCAACTTTACAGCCTTTAGAACAATTGGCTGAATGAATCATTGGCTGTAAATTATCGGGATTATTGAGTAGCTCTCTTTGAATATTTGGCGGTAAATCATTAAACCCCGGAATTTGAGTTCTAATATAATTCTGTGGCAAGATATGATCTACTGATACAGTGACATTGCTTGGAATTTTCTCAAGATTGCCTGTTATCGGATTCATCCAATGCACCGCACCATTAATCACCCATTGATTGGATAAAGAACCATATTTATTGGTGAAATCACTGGCTCTTTTTACATCTGCCGCTTGCTGCATCGCGGCTTTCATACCCGCTACATTTTTAGTAGCAGCCGCGGCTTCATAGGCTTTTTCAGCTTGATGAATTTTTTTGGCAGCATCACCCACAGGGCCCAA
>NZ_JQKE01000143.1 GCF_000745895.1 Stenoxybacter acetivorans DSM 19021
TGTAATAAAGTATGGGCACAATAAGCGTCTAAGGCTTCGGCGGGATTTTCTAAATAATGAATATTGATAAAATCGAAATCTTTTACCCAGTAAATCTTTTGGGAAACACCTCTTGCAACAATATAAAGTTGATCTCCAATTATTTCTTTAGATTCTGGCAATCTACTATCTAAAAAACAACGTAATTTTGGATAGTCTCCATTATATAGATCAGGAATCTTTTCCTTTAAGACTGGTAAAATATTTCTTTTCCAGTTTTTATCAACAATTGGGAGATAATATATAAAAGCACTAGCTCCACCAAAGCCAGATAATAACAACCTTAAATTAACTGGTGAAATCGTACTAGATACTCCCCATGAACGGCTATTCTTAAACCATGAATCTAGAATATTTTTTGGAAAACATTTTAAATAATCTGCTGATATGCAATCTTTATAATTAACCCATATCAACCTATTTTTTACTAATAAAAAACCAAAATGGTACATAGTATTAATCGGTACAGTAGGAATAGGAGGCATATTAAACCACTGAAAACCAACATAATATTCAGATGCGTATTCAGATAAAACAGCATAACTCAACGGTTGCAATGTTTGTAATGGCTCAAGCAAGAAATCTTTTCCCCCTGCTTCTAAAATATTTAGATCAGATTGCCAATAAGCATCTTCATCATTGATGTAATCCAGTTCTTTTTTACCAACTTGGTTTATATTGGATACAATATAATCAAATTCTTCTTGTGCTTTCTCATAATTAAAAAGTATTTCTTTCATCATTTTTTATTCTTTTCTAATAATTTTATTTGGGCATTTATTTTATTTTGCATTTTAATTTGAGCCGCATTTAAATATGCAGAATATACAGGACTTATTGGTTCTCCTTTTCATGTTTGCCAGCCTCTGCCATCAATAAATTCAACCTTGCAACCTTTAGAACAATTAGCTGAATGAATCATTGGTTGTAAATTATTGGAATCATTGATTAAGCTTTTCTGTATATCTACGGGTAATTTATCAAAACCCTCAAGATTTTTAATATAATTCTGCGGCAAGATATGATCTACTGATACAGAAGCGTTACCCGGTATTTTTTCAAGATTGCCTGTTACCGGATTCATCCAATGCACCGCACCACCAATCACCCATTGATTAGATAATGCACCACCGTATTTATTGGTGAAATCACTGGTTCTTTTTACATCTGCCGCTTGCTGCATTGCAGCTTTCATACCCGCTACATTTTTAGTAGCAGCCGCGGCTTCATAGGCTTTTTCAGCTTGATGAATTTTTTTGGCAGCATCACCCACAGGGCCCAA
>NZ_JQKE01000144.1 GCF_000745895.1 Stenoxybacter acetivorans DSM 19021
TGTGGCGGCTGAAAGATGGCGGTAACGGTTCTTATCGGTTTAAAGACAATATTGAATTGGGCGGACGCTTTGTATTCGGTGAAGCACCGATACGGGCAAATTATAAACATGTATGGCAATATGATATTTTTGAAAGACAAGTTATTTCTCTTGAATACAACAATCAATATGGACTCAACAGTCCGATATGGTCATTGTTCGATTTAACGCCGCCGCCGGAAGCATTACCGCCGAAACCAATAGAACCCAAAGATCCGGGTCGTCGTTCGTGCGATGATCACAACCGCTGCACCACATTCTACTTACCCGGCGAGCGGGAAGCCTATGAGAAAGCACTGGCACAATATCAAGAAGAATTCAAAGCCTATACCGCTATAGAAGCGTATTACATTGCCCTTGCCGATAAAATTGACAACTACAACCGTCAATACGGCTTTGTCGCCGGTGATCGCAATAATCCCAGTGGCTTTTACAGACCTGGTTCCGTGATCATGAGTTACACCTCCATAGACTGGTACACTCAATACGAAATCGACCGCCAAGTTTATGAAGACCAAGTTAAAACTTCCGACCCTGCCCTAATCAGCGCGGGCGGCAATTTAATTCTCAGCGATAATGTACTGAACGATAAAAGTCAAATCGTGGCAGGCGGCATCATCCTGAACAAAGACATGGTGCAGCTGAACAATATTGATGCCGAAGGCAAACGAATTCTGGAAGATTTGGGTACCAGCGAATACAGCGACACCAATTATCACGGCGGTTTCAGTGACTACCACGAACGTCGCCGACACGGCAAAGTGGCTTATCAAGACACCCAAGAGCAGACCATAGACCTTCGTGTTGCCCAAGTCATCGAACACCAAGGCAGCACCGCAGCGCGGGACATTACCGCGGCCGCGTCAGCCAAAGGCACAGCCGGTCAGCAGCGGGAACACGCACCGAATCTGAATAATCAAACGACTGATACACCCGCAAACAATACCAATATCAGCACCGGCGCCGCACAAACGCAGCAAAATCAGATTATTGCCGGCAAAACCGACACACAAGGCAAATCAACCAGCAGCCGCGGTGCGGAAAAAGACACCGCATCCGCCGCGCACGGCACCAAAGTGATCAATACCGCCGCCGCGGATACAGCCGATAAAGAATACAGCCAAGCAAACGGTAATACCAATCTTTCTCTGTCGCAAAATGGGCAGGAAAAACCACAGGGGCACAGCCAAGCAAACGGCGGCACCCTTCCGTTACCCAATGAGGCAGAAGACCAAACCAAACAAGCCCAAAACGGTAGC
>NZ_JQKE01000145.1 GCF_000745895.1 Stenoxybacter acetivorans DSM 19021
GATTTTGAAGAGGGTGATAAAGACGGCAATGATTATATTCAGGGGTTGGCAGGCGATGATGTGATTTACGGCGGCGGCGGTGATGATTTTTTAGAGGGCGACGGCACCACTGTCAGCGATATCCTCAATACGGTACCGGGTGAATACCACGGCAAAGATTATTTAGACGGCGGCAGCGGCAATGACGAAATCAGAGGCGGCGGCAATAACGATACGCTGTATGGCGGCGACGGCGATGACTGGCTGGAAGGCGATGGTATGGAACGTGTTATTGCGGTTCAGTATCACGGCAACGATTATCTGTACGGCGGCAACGGCAATGACCATTTGGCAGGCAACGGCGGCGATGATTGGCTGTTTGGCGGCGACGGCAATGATGTGCTTTGGGGTGATGCTTCCGAGGGCAACAATCAATTAAACCAAAACCAAATCGGCAATGATTATTTATTCGGCGAAGCGGGCGATGATGAAATCTTTGGTGGTTTCGGCGATGATACTTTAGACGGCGGTGAAGGCAATGATCAGTTGGCGGGCGGCGGCGGACGCGATTATTTAATCGGCGGCAGCGGCAATGATCGATTGTGGGGTGACTTTGCTATTGATGAAGGGCACGAAAAGGTTGCGGCTGCCGATGAATACGATGATGTTTTGGACGGCGGCGCGGGCGATGATGAATTATACGGCGGCCAAGGCAGTGATCAGCTGTATGGCGGCGAGGGCAACGACATTTTATTGGGCGATGATTATTTTGCTGAAGGAAGTGGACACAATGAAGACTTGGCGGGTGATGATCGATTGTATGGCGGCGACGGCAATGATCGGCTGTGGGGCGGTTATGGTGATGACCGTTTAGACGGCGGTTCGGGTGATGATTATTTGGCAGGCAGCGGCGGGCGTGATCATTTGGAGGGCGGCAGCGGCAATGATCAACTGATTGGCGACTTCTCAGACGGCGGCGGACGCGATGTGATTCCTGAAGGCGATGAATACGATGATGTTTTAAACGGCGGCGACGGCGATGATCAAATGTGGGGCGGGCAAGGCAGTGATGTGTTGTACGGCGGCGCGGGCAATGATTATTTGGACGGCGGCGATGTGAATTTAATCGGCGACGGCAATGA
>NZ_JQKE01000146.1 GCF_000745895.1 Stenoxybacter acetivorans DSM 19021
GATTTTGAAGAGGGTGATAAAGACGGCAATGATTATATTCAGGGGTTGGCAGGCGATGATGTGATTTACGGCGGCGGCGGTGATGATTTTTTAGAAGGCGACGGCACCACTGTCAGCGGTATCCTCAATACGGTACCGGGTGAATACCACGGCAAAGATTATTTGGACGGCGGCAGCGGCAATGACGAAATCAGAGGCGGCGGCAATAACGATACCTTATATGGCGGTGACGGCGATGACTGGATGGAAGGCGATGGTATGGAACGTGTTATTGCGGTTCAGTATCACGGCAACGATTATCTGTACGGCGGCAGCGGCAATGACCATTTGGCAGGTAATGGCGGCGATGATTGGCTGTTTGGCGGCGACGGCAATGATGTGCTTTGGGGTGATGCTTCCGAGGGTAACCATGAATTAAACCAAACCCAAATCGGCAATGATTACTTATTCGGCGAAGCGGGCGATGATGAAATGATGGGCGGTTTCGGTGATGATACTTTAGATGGCGGCGACGGCAATGACACTCTGTTCGGCGGCGGCGGACGCGATTATTTAATCGGCGGAAGCGGCAATGATAAATTGTTTGGCGATTTTTCTACCAATGTTGAGCGCGATAAGATTACGGCTGCCGATGAATACGATGATGTTTTGGACGGCGGCACGGGTGATGATGAGTTAGCCGGCGGTCAAGGCAATGATACCTTATATGGCGGCGACGGCAACGATATTTTATGGGGCGATGACTTTGCTGAAGGAAACCAGCACAATCAAGATATGGCGGGCAATGATCGCTTGTATGGCAGCGACGGCAATGACCAGCTGTATGGCGGTTATGGTGATGACCGTTTAGACGGCGGTTTGGGTGATGATGTTGTGGCAGGCGGCGGCGGACGCGATTATCTGGACGGCGGCAGCGGCGATGATCGGATGTGGGGTGATTTTTCAGACGGCGGCGGGCGTGATGTCATTCCTGAAGGCGATGAATACGATGATGTTTTAAACGGCGGCGACGGCGATGATCTGATGTGGGGCGGGCAAGGCAGTGATGTGTTGTACGGCGGCGCGGGCAATGATTATTTGGACGGCGGCGATGTGAATTTAATCGGCGACGGCAATGA
>NZ_JQKE01000147.1 GCF_000745895.1 Stenoxybacter acetivorans DSM 19021
AAACGGGTTCTTTTATGAATGTTCATTGCAGTATTTTCCTATAAATACTGTAAACAACGCTAGGAATTCTTACACATAATCAATGTTCATTATGTTGATATCCTTATGAAATTTTAAAAATATTTGTACTGCTTTATTACTACGAATGTCAATTCGTAGTAAGGTTAGGTTATAACCTAACCTTAAAAATTTTGGTTTCAGGCAGCCTGAAGCATAAAAACTCCGAATTTCTTGTTATCGAAATTCGGAGTTTTTGTTTCCCTATAAAATATGCGGGTTATAGGCGCACAACTTTTACTGTTTGATAAGTCTCATAGCCCGGACATTTTTGCCGTGCCATACCTTCTGCCATCATCACAGCAGTAGAATCTGTTTCTGCTTCAACAGTTATAATATCATTCCGCTGACTACCCTTTTTTTTCATGAGGATATGTACTTGCCATTTACTCATTTTATTGCCCTTTGTGATCGGATTTATTTCTGTTTAAATAACAATAACTTAAAAGTTATTTCTAAAGAGGTGGGTTTGTCAACCCACCTCTTTAGTTTATAAACTAAAGTGTAAGAATTATGAATCGGTACACGATAAATGACATGGCGTTGCACGATAAATTGGTTTTTATTTTATTTCACTCCGTGCAACAGTATTTCAAAACTTGCCATATACAGGTTTTTTGTCAGCGCTGCCAAATTCACTTTGGCAAAGTGTCGTTACTGATGAAGAGTTTGTCGGCATAGGCGCGGTTGTTTGGATTGATGCTGTAGCGTAGTTTTACTTCACGTATTTCGAAGTCGGCAAAGGTGTCGCGGTTTGCGGTACCTCGTTAATTGACAGCAAAAATTTACCCTTAATGTTGTGCAGTTACACCATCGATTTGCCGAAGTTGTTCTTGCTGAATATGCCTTTGCCGTACAATCTGCTGACATGGGCACGGACGGGTGGTCAGCCCCGCCGCACAAGCTGTCTTTACTGTTTGATACTATGTAAGATGTGTGTTCGCGCTCCTTTTCGTTTGTTTATTTTTTCAGAACCCATGTTCAAAAAAATTCTTAATAGAATCAAATGGTGTATAATTGGCAGATAAATTAAGACAGTAGGTAATCCTTTATGTACCCG
>NZ_JQKE01000148.1 GCF_000745895.1 Stenoxybacter acetivorans DSM 19021
CAAATCGTCAACCAAACCGGTTACCGCCGTTTGGCAGGCTATCAAAACGACGAAGAACAGTTCAAAGCCTTAATGGACAACGGCGCCACCGTTGCCAAACAATTGAACCTCACCCCCGGTATCGCCTTAAGTGCCGCACAAGTGGCGCAATTAACCAGCGACATCGTTTGGCTGGTCAGCGAAACCATTACCTTAGCAGACGGCAGCGTTCAAACCGTTCTCGTTCCCAAAGTGTATTTAAAACCGCAGACACAAGACCTGTATCCGGGCGGCGCATTGGTGAGTGCCGAAGCAGTGCTGCTCAACCTCAGCGGCGACATACAGAACAGCGGCAGCATTTTAGGCAGACAACTGATTGATTTAAGCGCCGCCAACATCCGCGACACCCACGGACAGCTCAGCGGCGCAAACATCCAACTGAAAGCAGCGGGCGACATAGACCTGCACGGCAGCAGCATACACGCCGCAGAAGCATTAACCGCCCTGGCCGGTAAAAACCTGAATATCGAAAGCAGCGGCTACCGCAACAGCAGCCACATCGAATCCGAAAACGGCAGCGTCTTTGACGGCAGCCGCAGCGGCATTGACCGCGTGGCGAATTTAACCGTCAGCGGCGCGGGCAACCTCATCTTAAGCGGCAACAACATCAGCCTGAAAGCCGCCGACCTTACCCACAGCGGCAGCGGTAATATCTACATCGCCGCCGCCGACAAACTGGACTTAAGCACCATCACCGCCGGCTACAGCCAAAGCAGCGTCTATGACGCCCGCAACTACTTAAAACAAGGGGCAACGCAAGACATCGGCACCCGCATTACCGCCAACGCCGGCATCGGCTTAAGCGGCAAAGACACCAACATCACCGCGGCCGACATCAACAGCATCAACGGCGATTTAAGCGTTTACGGCAAAGAGCGCGTGAATATCGAAGCGGGCAGAGCCGCCAGCCATTTCAGCGAACACCGCTATGACCAAGACAGCCACTTCGGCGGCAGCAGCGAAACGGAAAGCCACGTCAGCCGCAGCAGCGACAATGCCGTCTCAGCGAACTTGGGCGGGCGCAATGTCTTGGTATCCAGTGGCGGTGA
>NZ_JQKE01000149.1 GCF_000745895.1 Stenoxybacter acetivorans DSM 19021
CTGTTTTAAAGTCGAATATGGGGTTGTTCATGTGTTGTCTCCTATTTGGAATAGTTTAGGGGATTGACACAGATTTTTGAACACTACCTATAAATTTCAAAATCATTGAACCCCCGCCGATGAACAGTTACTCCAAAAATATTTTCATCATTATAAGACAGCATGGTTATTTGATTCTCTTGATTTTGATCAAATCCTTTAAAATCTAAGAATTGATTTAATTTTTTAGATAAATAATATTCATCATCATTCAACTTGACATCAGAAAATCTTCTTCCATAAGGAGGAAGAATACAAATTTTTTTTGGAGGAAATGGTAATTCATATATCACACCATCATCTATTAATTTTATTTCTTCAAATGGATTATTATCATTCCATGTGTATTGATAGTAAACAAAAGAAAATAATAAAAATAAAGTAAATATAATAAACAGTATAGCGTAACCAATATAAAAAATTAAAGATTTATAATTTAATTTCATTGTAAAATTACCTTAATAATTAATAGTATTATTCTTGATACATTTGGTTTTATTAGTTTTATATCATAATACATTTAGCACTCTCCAAAATAAAAAGAAATATCATTCCATATATGATTTTTTTCGGTTTTAAGACATTTATTTGATATAATTGATGAACATCTATTTTCGTATATTTTTTTTGCATTTACATGTAAATTTGAATCCATAATAATTATATCTTTCCCTTTTTTCAACCAGAATTTAACCCCAGATGTCGTTATCGTATCATATTTAAAAAAGCCTATCTTGTAATTAAATTTTGCTTCATTATTAATTATTTTTTCAAATTCTTCTTTTGACACATAAGGTGATTGTACGCAAACAACATTAAAACCAGAAAATAAACCAGTTAATTTTTCATTAAATAATTCACCGTTCATGCTTTTTTGCTCTAAAATTTTCAACTTTGCTTCCACAATATCGTTTTTATCACTGCAAGCAGATAAAAGCAACAGCAGACTAAAGCTGATAAATATTTTATAAATATAGCGCATTTTCCAGAAACCTTAATCTAAGGATAGGTAATTCTAAAAATTT
>NZ_JQKE01000150.1 GCF_000745895.1 Stenoxybacter acetivorans DSM 19021
GGAAGACTCGATGATATAATCAAACTGTAGGATTTAACACTGACACAGAATTTTGAACGCCCTCAATTTATATGCCTTATGCAGAAGTGTTAAAATTTAATGAGCATCCAAAGGGATATGGGTTGCCTTGTTATTCAATTAAAACTAAAGAACCGAATAAGTATAATTCTATTTTCAATAATAAGATTTTTTTAAAAGGTATTAGATATAGAAAGGATGTAAAATGAGTTATAATTTAAACATTTTTCGACAATATGAAGATGATTCCTATAACTATGCTGGAAAATATGGGCTTCTTGATAGAGAAGATGCTAAGCCTGTAGATGCTTTTAGGCACGCTTATTCAAGTGCTATGGTTATACATATAAAGCTAATCAGCTGGTTGCTAGTGTGTTGGGTGGTGCATGGGAGGCTTTGGGTGATGCTATTTTTAACCAAGAACCATATGATAGCAATATGGATCATTGGAATAATAAAATTGGTAGAAGTATAGGAGATGCGGCTAAAAAAGATAAAAATATAAGTAAAGATGATATTGCTGAAAGGGTTTATGAGGCATTGAAAAATGGAGATTTAATTGTAGATCCAAAGAGCGACCCCCGTAAATATCCGCATGATAATCAAGATTATAAACACGCATATGAAAAATTTTACAATCCTGATTTACCTCTTTGCTTTGCGCCAATTGGTTGGCAAGCCCTCAACCGCGATGGTAAATACCATATCTACGACCCGATTGTTTTGGATTTAGACGGCGACGGCATTGAAACCGTTGGGCATGATAAGCGCGTTGGCGCATTGTTCGATCACAATAATGATGGTATTCGTACGGCGACAGGCTGGGTCAGTGCCGATGACGGTATTTTGGTGGTGGATAAAAACCAAGACGGCATTATCAGCAACGGTAATGAAATCTTTGGTGACAGTTATCGTAAAGCCAACGGCGAAACTGCTGTGAATGGCTATGATGCTTTATCCGAATTTGACAGCAATCAAGACGGTAAGATCACCGCTGAAGACGCACGGTTTACCGAGCTTAAAATCTGGCGTGATTTAAA
>NZ_JQKE01000151.1 GCF_000745895.1 Stenoxybacter acetivorans DSM 19021
GCATCGCCGATGATAGTATGGATACCCATGTGAAAGTAGGACACCGCCAAACCCCCATACCGAAGCCCCTGATTGGAAACAGTCAGGGGCTTCTTTTATGTAGCTGAGCGACTATTTTTTGTACATAGATACTGGCTTCTATCGTAAAGGGTTTGATTATTGAGCAAATACAAGCTATAGAGTTGCACCGCTGTTTTTTAGAGGGTGTTCAAAATATTGCGGGATATGCTGTATTGATAAAGGAACATCAGACTGATTGAGAAACCCGACTGAGAAATCAATTTACAAGAATTGCATCATAAAATATAGCTGAATGCTTCTTTTTTGCACATAGATACGATTCTTCATTTAGGTTTCTGCCGTGCAGAGCTTGATTATTTCGGATTACTGCGTGATGAAAAAGAAAGTAGTTTGACCATAACAGGCTGCCTGAAAACGGGAAACCTTTCAGGCAGCCTGTTGTTTGCACGGTGTATTTGATTATTGAACCAATACAACTGAATACAAACTATAGAATTGTATCGCTTGTTTTTATAGAGGGCTTATTTGCTTACAGCTGTTGCCGGTTTGGCTTTTTTATCGGCAGGAGCGGTTTTACTGTTTACTTCAATTTCATCTTTCAGTTTCTGAAAAATACCCGAACCGATGCCTTTCACTTTGGTAATGTCTTCTGCAGACGCGAATGAACCGTGTTCGTTGCGGTAATCTACGATTGCCTGTGCTTTCGATGCGCCGATGCCGGGTAAGGTTTGCAATTCCTGAACCGTAGCGGTATTGATATTGACACCTGCCAATGCCCAAGATAAGCTGAGCAACGAAATAATAACGAATAAGAATTTTTTCATAGATAACTCCTGAATTAGTTAACAAAGTAACTGTTTTATGCTAAAAACAATGTGTTTTTTAATATTAGCTGAATTGGGTTGCTGATACAAGATAGCACAGCAGGGCAATCGCATGAAAGATTTAACACAGTTTCAGTAGTTGCTCACGGTAATTATCAGAGGTAGCCGCCAGTAATCGCTGTACTTTAATGCC